>JAJFFA010000885.1 GCA_021776885.1 Planctomycetota bacterium | reverse complement strand
CCTCGACGGCCTGCCCGACAAGAGCGACGGGTCCTTCAAGGGCGAGCTCGTGATCGCCACCGGGCACCCCTCGAAGCCCGAGGTCGTGGTGACCTTCTCGGGCGTCTGCCGCGCCGGCGTGGGCCGGCCGACGTCGACGTCAGGCCTGGGCAAGGGTCAGTAGAGCCCAACCCGGTCAGATACGCCGAGCCGCGCCGTAACGCGCGGCTCGCTACTGGATAGGGAGAGGCCGGCCGCGCGAGCGTGCCGGCCTTTCGCTATTCTCTGCCCCCGTTGCCACGCCCTCCCCGGGTTCACTGGGCGCCCCGCTCGCCCGGGCAGGCGCCCCCATCCCTCCCCCGCACTGCCCCCCCTCGACTCGGTGAGCCAAGAACTCGGCGAACTCCTCGTCTCCAGCGGCGCCGTCACGGATGCACAGCTGCGCGAGGCCATGACCTACCAGCGCGGGGGCGGGATGCGGCTCGAGCAGGCCGTGGTGCGCCTGGGCATGACCGACGAGCTGACCGTCACGCGCCTGGTCGCCCGCACCCAGGGCTTGCCCTTCGTCGATCTGGACCGGGGCAAGGTCGCGCCCGAGGTCCTGGCCCGCGTGCCGGCGGAGATGGCCCTCGAGCAGGGCATCGTGCCCCTGATGGAGAAGGGGGGGAAGCTGGTCGTCGCCATCGACGACCCCTTCAAGCGCATCGTCGCGGACCAGCTGTCCTTCGTCCTGGGTTGCGAGGTCGCCTGCGCCCTGGCCACGCCCTCGGCGCTCAAGACCCTGCTCGCGCGCCACTACGGCGAGAGCGAGGAGGACACGGTCGCCGCCAGCATGGGCAGCGGCCAGGACGAGGAGCGCGACGACGCGCCGATCATCCGCCTGGTGACGCGCATGTTCTCGGATGCCCTCGAGGCGCGGGCCAGCGACATCCACGTCGAGCCGGGCCACGGTCGCGTGCGCGTGCGCTTCCGGGTGGACGGCGTGCTGCGCGACGCGGTCGAGCACCCCGAGCACCTGGGCGCGCCGCTGATGAGCCGGCTGAAGATCATGGCCAGCATGGACATCGCCGAGAAGCGCAAGCCCCAGGACGGGCGCATCTCCCTGCGCATCCAGGGCCGCGAGATCGATGTGCGCGCGTCGATCCTGCCCTCGAACCACGGCGAGGCCATGGTCATGCGCCTGCTCGACCGCTCGAAGAGCCTGATCAGCCTCAAGGAGCTGGGCTTCGGCGACGAGGACCACAAGTGGTTCCAGCGCGTGATCGCGCGCCCCAACGGGATCTGTCTGGTCACGGGGCCGACCGGGTCGGGCAAGACGACGACCCTGTACGCTGCCCTGGCCGAGCTGAACCGCCCGGACATCAAGATCATCACCGCCGAGGACCCGGTCGAGTACCACCTGGCGGGCATCAACCAGGTGCAGGTCACGCCGCGCATCGGGCTCTCCTTCGCACGCATCCTGAAGGCGATGCTGCGCTGCGCTCCGAACATCATCCTGGTCGGCGAGATCCGTGACCTGGAGACCGCGGAGATCGCCATCCAGGCGGCCCTGACCGGCCACCTCGTCTTCTCGACCCTGCACACCAACGATGCCACCTCGGCCCTGACGCGCCTGATCGACCTGGGGGTCAAGCCGTTCCTGGTCGCGGCCTCGGTGCGCGCCGTGCTGGCCCAGCGCCTGGTGCGCAAGCTGTGTCCCGAGTGCCGCGTCGAGTACGAGGCGGGGGACGTCGAGCTGGCCGCGGTGGGCCTCGATCCTAGCGTCGCCCGGGGACGCAAGCTGTTCAAGCCGCGTGGCTGTCGGGCTTGCGAGGGCACCGGCTACCGCGGGCGCGTGGCGCTCTTCGAGCGCCTCGAGATGGACCAGCCGATCCGCGACATGACCTTCCGCGGCGCGAGCCTCGAGGACATCCGCAAGGCGGCCCTCTCCGGGGGCTCCCTGCGCGAGCTCGACGCGGATGGTGCGCTGAAGGTGCTGGAGGGGATGACCTCCGTGAACGAAGTCCTGCGCGTGACCCGGAGCCGTTGACCATGCGAGCCGAAGACTGGATGACCCGCGCCGTCGAAGTCGGCGCCTCCGACCTGCACCTCAACCCGGGCCGGCCGCCGGTGGGGCGCGTGCACGGACGCCTGGTGCACCTGGGCCAGGACGTGCTCGACGACCCGACCACCGAGGCCCTCGCGCGCGAGCTGTGCGACGAGGGGCACTGGGCTGAGGTCGAGCGCCTGGGGACCACCGACATCGGCCTGGCACACCCCTCGGGGAACCGCTTCCGGGTCAGTGTCATGCGCCAGCGCGGGCGCTACTCGGCCGTGCTGCGACTGATCCCCAGCAAGCTGCTCAGCTTCGACCAGATCGGCCTGCCCGACGCGGCGCGTGAGCTCCTGACCCGGCCCCGGGGCTTGATCCTGGTCACGGGACCCACGGGCTCGGGCAAGACGACCACCCTGGCGACGATGGTCGACTGGATCAACCAGAACCAAGACCGCCACATCGTCACGATCGAGGACCCGATCGAGTACTACCACGCCCACGCGCGCAGCCTGGTGACCCAGCGCGAGATCGGCACCGACGTGCCGGACTTCGTCGAGGCCATGCGGCGCGTCCTGCGCCAGGACCCGGACGTGATCATGCTGGGCGAGATGCGCGACCTGGACACCATCTCGGCCGCGATCTCGGCCGCCGAGACCGGTCACCTGGTCTTCGGCACCCTGCACACCACGGGCAGCGCGCGCACGGTCAACCGCATGATCGACGCCTTCCCGGCCAACCAGCAGGAGCAGATCCGGGCCCAGCTCTCGGTCTCCCTGGTGGCCGTGGTCTCGCAGGTGCTGATGCCCGCGGCCGGGGGCGGAGGCCGCGTCGCGGCCTTCGAGATCATGATCAACAACCCGGCGATCGGGAACCTGATCCGCAAGAACGAGACGAACAAGATCCAGTCGACGATCCAGACCTCGAAGCGCGTGGGCATGGTCACCCTCGACGACTTCCTGCTGGAGCTGGTTCAGAAGGATCGCATCG
>JAJFFA010000884.1 GCA_021776885.1 Planctomycetota bacterium | reverse complement strand
CGAAGAAGCGCGAGACGAAGTCGACCTCCATGCCCGGCGCGCTGGCGATGACCGGCTGGCCGAGGGCGGCGAGGGCGCGAAAGTCGGGGGCCAGGGCGCGCACCTCGGCCTCGGAGTCGAAGATCGCGAGCCAGTAGCTCGCCGCGTGCACCTCCACGGGCCGTGCACCCAGGGCTTCTTCCAGGCCCTCGGGGGGGTGGCTGCGTTCGGGCGCGCCGGCCGGGAAGTCGAGCACGATGCGGTCGCCGGCGTCGCGCACGATCAGGCGCCCGCTGCGCGAGTGGAAGTCGACCTGGCTGCGCTTCCCCGGCATGCGCTGGAAGACGACCCAGGCGCTGGCCAGGGTGGCGTGGCCGCACAGGTCGACCTCGACCGTGGGGGTGAACCAGCGGATCTCGAAGTCCCCCTTGTCCGGCTCGGTGGGCAGCAGGAAGGCCGTCTCCGACAGGTTGTTCTCGCGCGCGATGCGCTGCATCAGCTCGGCCTCGAGGGGCGCGGGCGGCAGGCACACGGCGGCCGGGTTGCCCTCGAAGACG
Source organism: Planctomycetota bacterium (assembly GCA_021776885.1). Classification (GTDB taxonomy): domain Bacteria; phylum Planctomycetota; class UBA1135; order UBA1135; genus JAJFFA01. Next base: position 7,125 of record JAJFFA010000884.1, on the reverse strand, counting down.
CGGCCCGCGAAGGCGTCGACCTGGTAGATCGGGATGTCCATCCCTAGAGGTTAGCCAGGAACCCGCGCCAGGCCTCGTCCGCGGCCTCGAGGGAGCCGTCGAACAGGCTGGCCAGGGCGGCCGCCGGATCGCTTGCCTGGCGCAGGGCGCTCAGCGCCTCGAGTCCCTGGGTCGCGACGAGCCAGCCGCACAGGGACAGGGCCGCGTCGGCGTCGAGATCGGCGCCGTCGTCGATCCACTTCTCGAGGGGCGCCAGGTCCTTCGCGTCGAGCTTCGCTGCCGCGGCGGCGTGGCGCGCTGCGGGGGAGGTCGGCTCGGGCGCCGCGTCGAAGGCGAACCAGTGCGTGGGCCCCACGCGGAAAACTTCGTTGCGCACCGCGCCCAGGGCGTCGAACAGGGCCAGCTCCGTCAGCGGCAGGCCGTAGGCGAGGTCGGCGCCGATGTGCAGCCGGGCGCCCGGACCGTCCGCGTGGGCTGCCGCGCTGCCGGTCAGCCCCAGGGCCTCGCCTTCGTCGCGGTAGAGGTAGGCCGTGAACTGCGTCGCCGATGCCGACCCGAGGGCTTCGCGCACCCGGGTCAGGGCCTCGTCCATGCCCTTGGCGATCCCGTTCATCTCGAGCCGCGCCGCATGCTCCTTGTGGTACTCGACCACGATGCTGCCCTCCTCGCGCGAGTACCAGCCGTCGTAGGGCGCAGCGATCGCCGGCCAGCGCTCGAGACGCAGGTCGTCCCACCAGACCTGGCCCTCCATCGAGAGGTTCATGGCGATCAAGACCTGGGTCGCGCGCTCGGGGGCGATGGCGAGCACCTCCACCGGCCGCCAGTCGAAGCTGCCGCGCCCGGGGGAGACGGAGAGCGCCCCGCCGATCACTCCGCCGCGTGGGTCGAGGAACTCGAGTCGCGCCGAGAAGCTCGCGGCGAGCCCCTCCCGGGGCGTGACGTCGTCGGCGCGCACGAACCCGGTCAGGATCAGGGCATCGCCCACCTCGACGGGGAAGACCCGGCCGACCTCGTTCCAGAGCACCGTGTCGCGGCGACCCTCCAGGGTCAGGCTCTGGCGCGAGCCGTTTGCGCCCTTGCGTCGCTCGAGGTCGATCTTGGACTCGTTCGAGCCGACCCCGCTGCGCAGCGCGAGGCGCGCGCTGAAGTGGCGCGGCAGCTCCTTGCCCTGCTCGAAGCCCTCCTCGAAGACGACGTCCGGCGCCGGCAAGGGCGTGCCGGCCTCCAGGCCGAGGTGCAGGTCGTCGAGCGAGAACACGCCGCGGGTGGGGGGCAGAAGCTCGACCCGCACGTGGCGCGTGTCGGGCGGGGCCTCGAGGGCCAGGGTCTGGGCGCTCCAGCCGCCCTCTTGCGCCGGGCGCGCGTGGGCTTCGGCGAGGCGCACTCCGGCGCCATCGAGCATGAACAGGGTCACGCGCGGGTCACCCTCGCAGGGCTCGCGCGCGGCGAGCCAGACCTCGAGCGCGTAGCGGCCGCCGGGGCGCGCCTCGACCGCTTGCATGGCGTGGACCCCGCGCTCGGTGCGCTCCGTGGCGGCCAGGGAGAGGCCCGCGCGGCCGGCGTGGGCATCCTCGCGCGTCATCTCGATCGACGTGGGCTGGCCCTCTCCGGGACCCTCGAAGGCGTCGATGAGCTGCCACCCGGGCAGCGGCGCCGTGCGCGAGGCCTTGAGCTCGAAGTCGCCGTTCTGGAGCAGGTTCGGCGCCGATCCGGGGAGGGCTTGGGGCGCAGCCAGGAGTGCGGCGAGGGCCAGGGCGAGCATGGCGGTTCCTTCGTTCTGGGTTCACTCGGGCGCGAGCCAGAGGTGCGCGCCGCGGGTCACCTGGGCCATCCAGCCCGGGGGCACGAGGGTCGTGCCGGAGAATTCCTCGAGGATAGCCGGTCCCTTCACGACGTGGCCCGGGGCCAGGGCGGCACGCTCGTAGACCGGGGTCGGCAGCGGGCGACCGGCGAACACGGCCTGGCGCGTGTCGCGCTGGGCGGCCCGGGGGGCGCTGCGTCGCCGCGGCCGCGGGCCTTGCGCCGCGGGGCTCTGCGAGCGCACCAGAGCGCGCAGGCGCAGGGCGACGAGCTCGACCTCGCCGCTGTCGAGCCGCCAGCCGTAGCGCTCCTGGTGCCGCGCGGCGAAGGCGGCGGCGGGGTCCTTGCTCTCGGTCAGGGAGAGCTCGAAGGACTGTCCGGCGTAGCGCAGGTCGAGGCTGGTCTCGAGCTCGATGTCCCCCGGTCGAAAACCCGCCGCTTTCAAGGCGGCGCGCCCGGCGCGGGCCAGCTCGAGGAAGGCGCGCTTGCGCCGCGCCGCGCTCCAGCGGGCGAGGGGCTCGAGGACGGTCAGGGGGTGGTCGGACACGGCGTCGGCGCTGGCCATGCCCCAGGCCGAGAGCACACCCGGGCGCGCGGGCACCAGGGCGCCGGGCATCTCCAGGCTGGCCGCCACGGAGGCCGCCGCCAGGCCGCCCGCGCCGCCGAAGGCGACCAGGCCCAGGCCGCGCGGGTCGTGGCCGCGCTGCATGGTCATCACGCCCACGGCGCGGCGCATGGCGGCGTGGGCCACGTCGAGCACGCCGCTGGCGGCCTCGAGCGCGGGGACGCCCAGGTCCTGGCCGAGGCGTTCGAAGGCGCGCGTAACGGCGTCCGTGTCGAGCTGCAAGTGGCCGTCCAGGAAGCCGCCGGCGCGGATGTGGCCGAGCAGCACGTGGGCGTCGGTGACGGTCGGCACGGAGCCGCGGCCGTAGCAGACCGGGCCCGGGTCGGCGCCCGCGCTCTCGGGCCCGACGTGCAGGACGCCGCCGCGGTCGACGCGCACGAGGGAGCCGCCGCCGCAGCCGACGGTGTGCACGTCGAGGGTCGGAACGGCCACGGGGTGTCCGGCGATGCGCGCGTCCGCGACCGTGTTGCCCAGGCCCAGGGCCGGGTCGTGGAAGGCGACGTCGGTGCTGGTGCCGCCCATGTCGAGGGTGGCGATGCCGGCCAGGCCGGCCTCGGCCGCGGCGCGGGCCGCGCCGACGACCCCGCCCGCGGGGCCGGAGAACAGGACGCGCACGGGCTCGAGGGCGGCGCGCTCGGCGGGCAGGGTGCCGCCGGAGCTCTGCAGGATCGAGAGGCGCAGGTCGCGCTTGGCGCTGCCGAGGGCGGTGGAGAGGCGCTCGAGGTAGGCGCGCACGACGGGCACCAGGGCGGCGTTGACGCAGGCGGTGGAGAAGCGCTCGACCTCGCGGTACGAGGGCAGGATCTCGGCGGAGCAGGTCACCGGCAGGCCGAGGGGCGCGAGGGCCTCGGCGACGCGGGTCTCGATCGAGGGATCGGCGTAGCTGTGCAGCAGACACACGGCGACGCTGGACGCGCCGCTGCGCTTGACCTGGCGCGTGAGGCGCGTGAGCTCCCTGGCCGAGGGGGCGCTCGTCTCGACCAGGTGGGTCACGTCCGGGCGCGGCCCGTCGGGGGTGTCGACCAGGGCAGGCCAGGAGCGTTGCGCCAGCTCGAAGCGGCGCTCGCGCGGGATCATGGCCGTGGGCTTGACCGGCTCGAGGGCGTAGAGGTCCGCGCGGTCCTGGCGGCCGATCTCGATCAGGTCCTGGAAGCCTTCGTTCGTGACCAGGGCGGCGCAGGCGACGCGTCCGGTCAGGACGGCGTTGAGGGCCACGGTCGTCCCGTGCACCAGGTCGGCCTTGGGCCGCGCTCCCGCCGGGCCCCCCGCGTCCGGCCCGAGCTGGGCGTCGGCTGCGGCCAGGGCGTCGAGCACGGCCCGCGAGGGATCGTCCGGGGTGGACGGCACCTTGGCCTCGAGGGTGCCCTCCTGCTCAGGGTGGCCAGGGCGCCCGGGGGTTACGGCCGCCAGGTCGGTGAAGGTGCCGCCGGTGTCGATGCCGATACGCATTCGCGGGGACTGCGGAGCAGGGGCGGGGCGGGGCATGGGCGGGAGTGTACGCAGCCTGGCCAGTGCGTGCGTGCCAGCAGGCCGGGCGTTACTCTGCGCCGGGTCCCCACCCATAGGGAGGGGACCGCCCATGCCCCCTCTTGCAGCCGAACCCACCGCACTCCTGGCGCCGTGGCTGGCGCTCGTCCTGGCCTACCTGCTGGGCGCGGTGCCCTTCGGCTTCACCTTCGCGCGGCTCAAGGGAGTCGACCTGCGCCAGGTGGGCAGCGGCAACATCGGGGCGACGAACACCATGCGCGCCCTGGGCAAGGGCTGGGGCACCTTCGCCTTCGCCCTCGACCTGGCCAAGGGCTGGCTGCCGACCTTCGCCTTCCCCGGCTGGTGCTCGGCCGGGGAGGTCCTGTACCCGCGCGCCGGTTGGCTGGCGATCGGCTGCGGGATCGCGGCCGTGGCCGGGCACTGCTTCCCGGTGTTCCTGGGCTTCAAGGGCGGCAAGGGCGTGGCCACCGGGTGCGGTGCGGTCATCGCGGTCGACCCGCGCGTGTTCCTGGCAGCGGGGCTCGTGTGGCTGATCGCGTTCGGGACGCTGCGTCTGGTCAGCCTCGCTTCGCTCCTGATGGGGGCGAGCTTTCCGATCGTCGCCTGGTGGTTGCACTCGGGTTCGGCAGCGTTCCTGGCGGGGACGGCCGCGCTCTTCGCGCTGATTCTGCTGCGCCACCGTTCGAACATCGCCCGCATTTTCGCGGGCACTGAGCCACGTTTTGGGGCCAAGAAGGAACGTACGAATCATGGATGAAGCCGACGTCAAGCGCGTCCTTGTGATCGGCGATGGTGGCTGGGGGACGACCCTGGCGCTGCAGCTCTGTCGCAACGGGATCGACACCGTGCTGTGGAGCGCCTTTCCCGAGCAAGCCGAAGAGCTGACCCGCACGCGGGAGAACAAGCGCTTCCTGCCGGGGGTCGAGTTGCCCGAGAGCCTGATCTGTACCGCGGATCCGTTCGGCGCGGCGGACGGGGTCGACCTGGCCCTGAGCGTGGTGCCGACCCAGTATGTACGCCAGGTGGCGGAGCGCTTCGAGGATGCGTTGCCCGGCAAGCTGCCCCTGGTGACGGCCAGCAAGGGCCTCGAGATCGAGACCTTCCGCACGCCGAGCCAGATCCTCGCACAGGTCCTCGGCAAGCGCTCGATCTGCGTCCTGACCGGACCGACCCATGCCGAGGAGGTGGGCCGCGGGCTGCCGGCTTCGGTCGTGGCCGCGTCGAAGGACGCGGACCTGGCGCGGCGGGTCCAGGGCGCGCTGAACTCGGACACGTTCCGGGTCTACACCCATTCCGATCCCATCGGCGCTGAGCTCGGCGGTGCTCTGAAGAACGTGATCGCCATCGCCGCGGGCATCTCGGACGGGCTCGAGCTGGGGGACAACGCCAAGGCGGCGCTGCTCACCCGGGGCATGGTCGAGATGGCGCGCTTCGGAATCTCCCAGGGAGCCCGGGCCGAGACCTTCTTCGGCCTGGCCGGCATCGGGGACCTGATCACCACCTGCTGCTCGCAGCACTCGCGCAACCGGCGCGTGGGGGAGGAGATCGGGCGCGGGGCGTCGCTCGAGGAGGTCCTCGCGCGCATGGAGATGGTGGCGGAGGGCGTCTGGACCACCAAGGCGCTCTTCGGCCCGGAGGCCGCGACCGGCAGCCTCAAGCTGCCCATCGCGGAGCAGGTCCACGCGGTGCTCTTCGAGGGCAAGGACCCGCGCGAGGCCGTCCTGGACCTGATGCGCCGCGAGCCGTCGGGCGAGATGGACGACCTGACCCAGGCCATGCGCAAGGGGAGCCGTTGACTCCGACTGCGGGCTTCGCCTCGTTCCTGGTCTTGACCCTGGCCCTGCTCGGAACCGTCGTCGCGACGGGTCGCGCGGGTCGGCGCAGGCTGCACGTCTCCCTGGTCGTCCTGACGCTGGCGGCCCTGGGGACGGCGATCTTCTACGCGGAGAAGCTGGGCGAGCTCTACGACCTGGAGACCGCGGGGGTCATCACGCCAATCCACCTGTTCATCGCCAAGCTGACCACCGCCTGCTATCTGCTGCCGGTGATCACGGGGGTGCGCACGTGGCGCGACGGCCGCTCGCGGCCGCTGCATCGACGCGTGGCCTACCTGGTCATGGCCTTGACCGTGGTCACCGCTTTGACGGGCACCAGCATGGTCCTGCTCTCGGAGCGCATCGCCTGAGCGACGACGTCAGCTCGGGGCTACTGGGCGGGAAACTGGGGCACGTGGTCGAGCAGCAGCGGCAGGCACAGGAGGCTCCCGTTGGCGAACACGGGCACGCCGGCCAGCAGCACCCAGATCAGCCGCGCGCGCACGCTGAAAACGGCCAGGAACAGGCCGAACAGGGCAAAGGCGCAGGCCACCCAGGCAGTCACCCGAAGGCTCGGCGCCCAGTCGGGCGCGAGCTCGAGCAGCACCACGGCGCTCCACCACACGCCCCACCCCAAGGTGGCGAACACCATCGACGCCACCCAGGTCCGGTGCCGACGCCGCACCACGGTCCGGATGCGCCACTGACTGCGCAGGGGGCGTGCCATGCCCCCATTGTCCTCCGCCACGGAGGACCGGTAAAGCCGGGCCTCTCAGGGATCCGGAGGATTGACTCGACTCCCGCCCACCCCTATGCTCCTCGCCCCCCGGTCGGGGCGTGGCGCAGCCTGGTAGCGCGCTGCAATGGGGTTGCAGAGGTCGGAGGTTCAAATCCTCTCGCCCCGACCATCTTAGCCGCTTGGAGTGACGCAACTTGCGCTCGCTCGCGGCAAGGCGGGTCGGTCGCTCTGAGCACCTCTCACGAATTGCTCAAGAGTCACTGCGGAGTGCGAGTTGCGCTTCTGCGCGCCGCGTACATTGCGCTCTACGGCCTGGCTGCCGTTTCGAGGCTGGAATCCAGAGAGTCCCGGAACAACTTCCGGCCGGCCAGGGAGTGGACGAACCCGAGTGTTCCGAGGCATCCGATGACGATGATCGTGGTCAGGATCGGCTGACCGTGCCACTCGCCGAGGGACGATGTCCCGCCAGTCCAGAGGGCCATGGACACGAAGAGGCAAGTGGTGCTCGCCAGGAGGCCGACACGAAGGACGAGGTACAGAAACACGGTGGCGCGGATGCCGCCGACGACGAGGGCAAGGATGGCCCAGTCTCCCATGCTGTCGCCGTTCCAAAGGGGGAGAGCGGAAAGGCCGAACAAGAGCACCCACGTGAACGCGAC
>JAJFFA010000883.1 GCA_021776885.1 Planctomycetota bacterium | reverse complement strand
GAGTACACCGACGAGAACGGGGAGTGGATCGACACCGAGCTGGCCCTGGTCTGGGTCGCTGCGGACGGTGAGGAGCAGCTCGCACGGCGCGAGCCCCTGGGCGAGCTGGCCTTCGGAGCCCAGGGCTTCGAGATGTACGTGCGCTCGCCCCTGACCCCGGGGCCGTGGCGACTGGTGCCGCGGCTCGAGCGCGGGGGCCTCACGGCCCGGGGCTTCGGCGTGCTGGTCGAGGGGATAGCAGGACTCGACGCCGCCCTGGTGGCGCTGGCCGACGCGGAGTCGGCGACGGAGCGCCAGCGGGTCGCTGCCGTCCTGCGCCACGCTGCGGGGCTGCGCTTCGCTGCCCTCGAGACGCTGGCCCCGTTGCTGCAGGACCCCGCCAGCCTCGAGTGGCCCCGGGCCGCGCCCGGCACCGAGGGCCTGCTGGGGTGGGTCCTGGAGCCCGCGCCGGGGACCGAGGTGCTCGGGATCATCCTGGTCGCCGTGCCGCGCAGCGAGGATCCCCTGTGGCTGTTCGTCGAGGAGGGTCGCGGCTGGCACGAGCTGGCCGAGGCCGGCTACGTCGTCGCCAGCTCCCCCCTGGGGCTCCTGACCGGAGCCGAGGAACCTGGCCTGGCGAGCTGGATGGAGGCCCTGGCGGCCCAGCACCCCGGGGTTCCGCGCACCCTCGTCCTGCGCGGTGACCGGGTAGGGGAGCTCGAGCTGGCGCGCATGCGTGGCTTCCAGCCCTTCTTCGAGACCCTGGCCGCGAGCGTCACCCTGGGCCCTGGCCGCCGGCCTCGGCGCCTGTGTGAGGGCCCGAGCCTCCTCCTGCAGCCCCTGTCCGAAACCCCGGGCGAGGAGGACCTGGGCCCCGAGGAAGCGCCTCGCCTGACCTGGATTCGCACTCCGGACCCCCCGCTCCTGGCGGATCGGAAGCTGCCGCGGCTGCTGCGGGCCTGGCTGGCCCGCTGAGCGCAGGCGGGACTGCCATGGGGGCTGCGGGCCCTCGGATCCATATTGCTGCTCATCCTTTGGGCCGATCCAACCGTTAACGAGCGCGTGGAGCGGGAGAAGATCAGGGAGCGGCTGGGGAGTCGGATCGCGGTGCCCACGCTTCCGCGTGTCACGCGCCGCGTGAAGAACGTGCTGGCCAGCCCGAACATCGGGCTGCGCGAGGTGGCGGCGGCTCTGGCGACGGACCCGCCCCTGGCGAGCCGCCTCCTGCGCAACGTCAACAGCGCGTTCTACGGCTTCGACCACCCGATCCTGGACCTGAACCACGCCTGCGCGATCGTTGGCCTGCATGGCCTCGAGCGCATGATGAACGGCGCGCCGACCCTCGACCGGCCGGGCTCGAGCATGGGCGCGACGATCCGCCACTCGGTGCTTCAGGCGCAGATGTGCACTCTGCTCTGCAGGCTCGCCCCCGGCGCCCGGGGCCAGCGCGGGCGCGGGCGCGTGGACCCACGTGCGATGTACCTGCAGGGCCTGCTGCACGATATCGGGCGCTTCGCGATGATCGAGGCACTCGGGCAGGAGTACGAGGACGTGGTCGAGGCGGCGCGGGCCTCGAGGCAGTCTGTCGAGGTGGCGGAGGCGCGCGCCTTCGGCTTCGCCCACACGGAGCTCGGCGCGATGCTGATCAAGCGCTGGGGGCTCCCCGACGAGCTGGCCCTCGCCGCCCGCCACCACCACAACCCGCGCGAGCTGGGCGAGACGGACCTGCCCATCGCGATCCTGTACGTGGCCGACCTTGTCGCGTCACCGAACCCGCCGCACTCCGGGGCCGGGCTCGAGCGCGTCATCTCGCCCGGCATGCTCGAGCTCCTGGGGCTCGGTCGTGAGGAGCTGGGGATGCTGCTGCGCATCGCCGGCGACCGCCGCGACGCGCTGACCGTGTAGCTCGAACTTCGGGCTCGCGGCGTCGAGACGTCCGCGCCCGGGCGGCCGGCGACGCCAGACGCTACCCTTGGCGCCATGGCTTCCGAGCGCATCACTCCGCGGACCCTCAAGGGCTTCCGTGACTACCTGCCCGAGGCGATGATTCCGCGCGAGCGGCTGATCGAGAGCGCCAAGGCCGTCTACCGCTCCTTCGGCTTCAGGCCCATCGACACGCCGGCCATGGAGTACACCGAGGTCCTGCTGGGCAAGGGGGGCGGCGAGACGGACAAGCAGCTGTACCGCTTCGAGGACAAGGGCGGGCGCGACGTGGGCCTGCGCTTCGATCTGACGGTGCCCCTGTCGCGCATCGTCGCCCAGCACGCCGGCCAGCTCGAGCGGCCCTACAAGCGCTACCACCCCGGTCCCGTGTGGCGCGGCGAGAACACCCAGCGCGGTCGCTACCGCGAGTTCGTGCAGTGCGACTTCGACACCATCGGCACGGAGAGCGTCCTGGCCGACACCGAGACGGTGCTGGTGATCCACGAGCTCTTCCGCAAGCTCGGCTTCGAGCGCTTCTCGATCCACCTGAACCACCGCAAGCTCCTGGCCGGGGCGCTCGAGTCGATCGGGCTCTCGGAGCACGCGGCCGACGTCCTGCGTGCCCTCGACAAGCGCGCCAAGATCGGAGACGAGGCCGTGGCAAAGGAGATGGCCGAGACGGCCGGGGCGACGGACGCCCAGTCCCGGGCGATCCTCGAGCTCGTCTCCGTCCAGGGTTCGAACGACGAGGTGCTGGCCGCCGCGCGTGAGCGCGTCGCCGACTCGGAGCGGGGGCGCGAGGGGGCCGAGCTCCTGGCCCAGGTCCTGAGCGGCATGCGCGCGGCCGGCGTGGCCGAGGAGTGCGTCGTGCTCGACCTCTCGATCGCCCGTGGCCTCGACTACTACACGGGAACCGTCTTCGAGACCGTGCTGGACGACCTGCCGGGGATCGGCAGCGTCTGCTCGGGCGGTCGCTACGACGACCTGGCCTCGACCTACACCAAGCTGCGCCTGCCCGGCGTCGGCGCCTCCCTGGGCGTCGATCGCCTGCTGGCGGCGATGGAGGAGCTCGAGCTGCTCGAGGCCCGGCCCAGCCCGGCGGACCTCTTCCTGCCGCTCTTCGATGCCCAGCGCAGCGCCGATTACCTGGCCCTGGCCACGCGTCTGCGCCGCGCGGGCATCAGCGTCGAGCTCTACCCCGACGCCAAGAAGCTCGGTGCCCAGCTCAAGCACGCCGACAGGTGCGGCCACCGCCTGGCGCTGGTCGTGGGCGAGAGCGAGTGGGCGGCGGGGACCGGACAGCTCAAGGACCTGGTCGCGGGGACGAGCGAGGAGGTGACCCTCGACGGACTCGAGGCGACGCTCCACGCGCGACTCTCCTCCTGACGAGCGCGAGTCGCCCCGACGCAGAAGGGGCGGCCCCGCGAGCTGCGGGACCGCCCCTCTGGAGGCTCGAGCAGCAGCCGAGGCTGCTGCCCTGACCGGCTGAGATCAGTTGAACTGGATCTTCAGGCCGTTCGACAGGTTGAAGCCTGCGCCGGTCATGTTGTCGCGGTACCACAGCTGGAAGTTGAGGCAGGCACCGCCGGTGATGTTGCCGCCGTAGGGCGCGGCGAAGTTGAGCACGCGGGTGGTGGTGCCCATGCCGTTGGCGAAGGCCGGGGGCTGGATGCGCGTGGTGGAGCCACCGACGCAGCGGAAGCCGTTGCCGAAGGGCACCTGGATCTGGTTCGGGCCGAAGAAGTAGAGGCCCGGGACACCGGGGACCACGCCGTCGGTGATCAGGGTCAGGTCCTGGTTGGCAGCGACGTCGCTACCTTCGGCGCGGATCAGCGCCATGGTGCCCGCCGAGTTGGCGTTGGCGACACAGTAGTTGGTGCCGATGCCGCCGTCGGCGCCGGTGATGTTCAGGTCGTAGTCGTTGCAGGGCTGGGTGCCAGCGGCGAAGACGCGCACCTTGAGGACGTACGTCTCGGCTCCACCCGAGTTGTTCGTCCACATGATCTGCTCGTTGTCCGAGGCGCTGAAGCCGCAGACCAGGGAGCCGGTGCAGTTGACCGGATCGGCGACGGCACAGGCCGCGGCGTCCTGGTACAGGAAGATGTCGACGTCGGAGGTGGCGTCGATGAAGAGCGCGTCGACGATCAGGGTGTCGCCGTCGTTGACGGTGAGCGAGTAGTAGTCCTCGTCCGTGTCACGCACGAAGAGGCCCGGGTTCATGCTGGCGCCCAGGGTGGTGGTGTTGTTGCA
>JAJFFA010000882.1 GCA_021776885.1 Planctomycetota bacterium | reverse complement strand
GACGATCAGCACCGTGTTGACGGCGAAGAGCAGGCCAATGGTGTCCTCGCGGAAGCCACGCACCTCCTTCAGGAACAGGGTGAACGTCCCGAAGAGCTGGAAGAACACGATGCCCACCAGGCACGAGAGCGCCATCGCCAGGAGGAACGGCCCGTCGCGCCAGGGACTCTGCGCCGCGGGCTCCTCGGCCTCGCTCTGCGCGGGAGCGCTCTTCGGGGCGATCCAGAAGAGAGCCAGTGCAGCCGCCAGGCAGGTCGCCGCGTCGACGCGGAACAGCCACGCGTAGTCACGCACGGCCAGGACGCCGCCCAGGGCCGGCCCGACGGTCATGCCCAGGTTGATCGCCATGCGGTTCAGCCCGTAGGCACGCGGGCGTAGCTGCGCGGGTGAGTGCTCGGCGATCGCGCTGGAGTTGGCCGGGCGGAAGCTCTCGTTGACCGTGGACAGGACCAGGATGGCAACGGAGACCGAGCCCACGTCGTGCAGGTGCTCGATCAGGAGGAACATCGCGGCGGTCGCCGCCAGGCTGCCGATCTGCACCGCCCGGCTGCCCAGACGGTCGGTCAAGAAGCCCCCCAGCTGCGAACCCAGCATCGCGCCGACTCCGTAGAGCGCCACGACGCGCCCCGCCGCCTGTGTCCCCGCCCCGAGCTCCTGCGTCAGGTACAGGAAGAGGAAGGTCAGCACCATCGTGCCGCTGCGGTTGATCAGCGAGACCAGGGCCAGGCCCCAGATCCGCGGGGGCAGGCCGGCGTAGGCCCGCCGGTACGAGCTGACGATCCTGCCGAACACCGCTGCGCTCAGTTCTCGGCGCCGAACTCGAAGCCCAGGAGGACGAGCTGCTCACGGGTCGGCGCCGGGTAGATGACATAGCGCTGGGCCACCTCGATGCCCACTGCAGCGCCCGGGCCCAGGCGGCCCTCGATGGCCTGGGCCTGGAACGCGTAGCCGACCACGGCGGTCGGACGCCCGGCGTCCAGGGCGGCGTCCACGGCCGCGATGTACGCCGGCACCCGATCGACCGCGGCCGTCCAGCGCGCGATCACGGCCTCGTCGCTGGTCGCGGTGACGATCCACTGCAGCAGGTTGTCGACGCAGTAGACGTGCTGCACGCCGCGCGCCTCCAGCTCGGCCAGCAGTGCCTCGAGGGCAGCACTCTCCGACGGCACCAGCGCCTGCACGCGCCCCGCGAAGGCGAGCTGGCGGAACTCGAGCGCCGCCCAGGTGCCCGAGGCGGCGAGAACGGCCGTCGCGGCCAGGGCCAGGCGCTTCCAGGGAACGCGCCCCAGCTCGAGGGCCACGAGCAGGACGGCCAGGTCGGCCAGGGGCAGGGTGTAGCGCGGAGTCGAGGTCGGAACCGAGAGGGCGAAGACCGCTCCGCCGCCGATGAGCGCGCACACGGCCGGGGCGTTCCAGGCCCGCGGCTGGCGCACGAAGCGCAGCAGGCCGGCGGCCAGGGCGGCGGCGAAGGCCAAGCACCACAGGAGGGCGGCGAGGTCAAACGCGCTGCTGCGCACCGCATCCTGGAGGTAGAACGCACCCGAGAACATCGCGCGCATGTTCCCTGGCGCGCGGGCGATGGCCGTGGCCAGGTCGGGCGCGTTGAACAGGGACGGCTTCCAGTAGCCCGAGGTCGACAGCCACCCGGGCACCAGCACCAGCGCCAGGGTCGCGGCGCCGCCGAGCACGACCGGCAGCAGGTCGCGCGCGCGTCGCCGCTCGAGCAGGAAGGCGAGCACGAAGGGGCACAGGACCAGGGCCCAGATGAACTGCGCCACGAGCACCAGACCCGAGAGGGCGCCGAGCAGGGCCAGCCACGCATTCGAGCGCTGCTCCCGCGCCGGCCGCCACCAGAGCCAGGCCAGGGTCCCGTGCACGAGCACGAAGGCGGTGACGTAGCCACCCCGTGCCTTGAGCGCCCAGACGCCCCATGCCGGAAGCAGCGAGATCAGGACCGCGGCCAGCCACATTCCGCGCTCGCCCACGCGGCGCCCGACCGCCAGGGCCAGGAAGAACGCGCCGGGGAGCCAGAGGGCCAGCATGGCGGCCTTGATCGCCAGCACGGAGAAGCCGAAGAGCCCACAGGCCAGGGCGGCGGCGGCGGCCTCGACGATCGAGAAGCCGTAGCGCTGGCCGTAGAAGAAGAGCGGGAAGGACTCGCCCGCTGCGAGGTCGCGCGCCATCAGCGTCAGGATCGCCTCGTCACCATCGAGCACGACGTGCGGGCCCGTGAGCCAGGGCAGGCGCGCAGCGCTGCCGAGCACGAGGACCAGCAGCGCGCACAGGAGCCGCGCGCGCCGCCCCAGGGCGGCGGGTGCCGGCCCTGGGTCCAGGTCTTCGAGCGGGGCCATGGCGCCGACCGTCATGGGGCCAAGATAGCGTCCCCGCGGCCGGCGCGTTCGGCCTCAACCGTCGATCGAGTTCATCAACGCCATCATGTCCTCGACGTTGACGAAGAAGCCGCCGCGCCAGTCGCGCCCCTCGATGCCGAAGAACGAGGTCACGGGCACGCTCAGGCCCTCCGGGATCTCAGGGCTCGCCCCGAACTCGGCCGCGCCCTCGAACTCGCCCGAGAGCCGCGCCAGCTCCATCGACTGACGGAAGAGGCGCGCCATGTCCCAGCTGTAGGCGAAGGCCGGGCTGGCGTTGCGCAGGCTCTCCACCGCTTCGCCCAGGGCGCCCGAAGGAGCGCCCCCGGCCACCGCCAGGCGCGCCAGGGCCAGGTCGGTGAAGGCGTCGCCAGCATCACCCTGCGCAGCCAGGATCGTGGCGATGTGGTCGGAAGTCGCAGCCAGGGTGACCATCAGGCCGAAGGCACCGTCCTCGCTGCCGGAGCCGCTCATCAGCGCCATCGCGCGCTGGAATTCGCGCGCCTCGTCCGTCGAGGCCTCGCCCGCACTCAGCCGGTACTGCACCAGACGCACGTCGTCGATGCGCGTGTCCACGGGTCCATCGAGGGCCAGGGCGCCCTGGCTCAGCTCACCGAGCCGCTGCGCGAGGTTCTCGAATCCGGCGAAGAACGCATCGTGGTCCTGCGGGTCGGCGTAGTACGCGGCGCGCAGGTTGCCCGGCTCGAAGTCGGCGTCGACGGCCACGGCGCTGCCGTAGAGGCTGAGGAAGTCCCACATGGTCTGCAGCGACTCCGGCGGAGCGCTGCCCGCCGGGGCGAGCTCGGCCAGGGACTCGAACAGTCCGCCGAAGCGCTCCTGCAGCTGGACGGCATCGAAACCGGCGACGGCGCTGAAGGCCGAGTCTTCGTTCAGGAAGCTGGCCAGGCGTGCGAAATCGGTGGGCTCGGCGGAGCCGAAGCTGGCCAGGGGGCTGCCCTCCTGCATCGAGACCGCGAGGTCGAAGCGCAGGGACTTGTCCGCGAGGGAGAAGGCCAGCTCGAAGACCTCGGCGCTCTCGAGGAAGCTCCCGGCACCATCGAGGTAGCTCGAAGCCACGGCGCTCCCGAGGGCGGCGTACTCCTCGTCCGCCGGCATCGTCTCGATGCCGCTGCGCGCCTGGGCCAGGCCCATGTCGATCATCGGGCGGAACGCCGGGACGACCCGCGCCAGGTTCACACGCAGCACGACCTGGGCCTCGGGCATGTTCGTGGCGAACGCACCCGGAGCCGACTCGAGCCCGTAGTCCGGAGCCATGGAGAAGCCGACGTAGCCGTTCTCGACCACGGGCGGGGCGCAGCCGGGCATGGGCGTCAGGGTGGCCGCGAAGCGCTGCGGGTCGCGCACGGGAACGACGAAGGTCGGCAGCGGCTGGCCCTGGGGGTTATCCGCCGCCAGGCTGAAGGCGATGCCCATCGGGCGCTTGCGGTCGATCTGCTTGGGGTCCGCGCCGGGCATCATCATCGCGGCCTGTCCCAGGAGCATGTCGATGTTCCACATGCCCCCGGCGTCCTGTTCCGCGACGTCCATCAAGGCGCGCACCGCGCCGTCGAGGGCGTCGATCGACTCGAGCTGCAGCCAGACGAAGGCGTCGGCGGGAACGAAGGCGGAGAGGTCGACTGCCCTCTCCCTGGTGTTCGCCCTGGAGCCCGCGGCCGAAGCGGGTTGCGCCCGCGACTTGGGCTTGGGGGCGAGTCCGGCCTGTTGGGCCTGGGGCATGAGGGCGTCCCCGGCCTCCTCTCCGGCACAGGCGGCGAGCAGGACGAGCGGAAGGATCGAGCGGACATAGTTTTGGCGGGACATTGCGACAGGTCTCCAAGGGATGGTCTCGGAGGGCTGTCGGCCGCCCAGGGTGCGCGGCTCCAGCAAAAGGAACGCGCTTTCACCTGGCCGGCCCAGGCGAACACAACTCGAACGCGCAGGAGGCCGTGGTGAAACTGCTTTCGTTCAGGAATTGTGATTCGTGGCTCACGGTGGCACGCGAGAACGCAGGCGAATCGGTGGATTCGGCGAGGCTCGCGCGTGTCGCCACGAGATACGAAGTGCTGTTCCTGGGCGGAATGAGTTTCACCACGGCCTCCCAGGCGTCCGCGAGCGCCCCGCGGCGCTACATCCGGTAGAGCTCGTCCGTCGGGCGCAGGGGCCGCTTCATCCACAGCGGGCGGCGCAGCCCACCCGGGCCGGGGGCCGGGCGCGTGTCGCCGAGCCAGCGCTCGAAGACCGCGCGCGACAACTTGGTGTCGACGAAGACGTCGCCGTACTGGTCGCCCGGCTGGCCGGGGCTGACCTTCACCTTCTGATGCCAGCAGTGCATGCCGCTGATCGGATCGGGTTGCACCGGGAAGGTCAGGTTCTGGTTGACGCCGGTCTCGTTCCAGAAGGCGCGGGCGGTGTCGGGGTCGCTGCTCACGTGGGGTCCGGCGCGCTCCTTGGCGCGGAACAGGAAGGTGCCGTCCTTGCGATGCACGTCCACCAGCGACGAGGCGATCTTCTGCCCACCCACGTCGCGGAACATGCGCCAGCGACCGACGTGATGCGAGCAGGCCACCACGCCCGGGTGGATGCCCTCGGTGACCCAGACGCGCGGGATGAAGTGGCCGATCTCGGTGCTCACCCGCGCCAGCTCGCCGTCGACCAGCCCCAGGGCCTGGGCGTCCTCGGGGTGCACCCACAGGGGATTCGTGTGGGAGATCTCGTTCAACCACTTGGCGTTGGCCGAGCGTGTGTGGATCAGGGTCGGCAGGCGGAAGGTGGGCAGCAGCGCGCGCTCGCCGGCGGCCATGTCCAGC
>JAJFFA010000881.1 GCA_021776885.1 Planctomycetota bacterium | reverse complement strand
GGTGAACGCCGAGGCCGGGAACGACGGCGACCCGCCGCTGGCGATGGCCATGCCACAAAGCGGCCCGATCGAGGCCGCGAGCGCGGCCAGAATGCGTGCGGACATGGCGTCTCCCTGTTCTTGGCCCTTGCGTAGAGCAGTATCACACACATTGCGGATCTGACCACGAGCAGACGGCGATGAGTGAGTGCGGACGTTGTGCTCGTCTCGGCGACCAGTCCTCCTAGTTGCCGAACACGCAGTCCAGCGCGTTGGTCAGGCGGAACTGACCGGGTGCACTCGAGGAGGCGGCCTGAACGCAGAACGGGAAGCCGAGCAGCTCCGAGACCACGGGGATGGCCAAGGGGAACGGTGTCCCCGGCGCGTTGTTCTGCAGGACGAGCAGGAACGGCACGTCGCACAGGAGCGTGCCCTTCGCGCCGGCGGGCACGTTGATCGAGGAGAGCGAGAGCAGCAGGAAGTCCACCGTCGCGCTCGGTTCGAACGTCGTGTGATCGACGACGGGATCCCACACCGCACCGAGTGACGGGCCCGACGTTTGCCCGGGCAGCAACGCGAGCGGGTTGCTCGGCGTGCCTGCGCGCACGGTCTGCTGGGCGACCGCGGTCGGTGAGAGGTCGACGCGCCAGTTCTCGAGCGTGCAGCGCATGCGGTTGACCTGCTCGGGGGTGAACTCCCACAGGCACGGGTCATCGGTGTAGTCCATGTAGTTGTGGATCGGGTCCGCGCTGGCGCAGGAGCTCTTGCTGCCCGGGCAGCCGGAGGTCGACGACTGCTCGCGGTTCGTGTCGCAGATCAGATCACCGGTGCCGTAGCAGTCCGTCGCCGAGCCACAGCCGCCGCAGAAGGTGTGGTAGAGACCCAGGTAGTGGCCGGCTTCGTGGGTCGCGGTGCGCCCGCGGTTGAGCGGCCAGCCCGCGGTCGGCTGTCGACCCACGGCCTCCCACCACAGCACGATGCGGTCCCGGGCCTGCCCGACGATGCCGTTCGACGGGAAGTCGGCCACGTAGCCGAAGCAGCAGGGGACGGCGTTCGTGTACACGTTCATGTAGCGGTTCGTGTCCCACGCGAGGGTGTTCCAGTAGGCGCCGGAGTCCTGGAACCAGCTGTTGTTCGTCGAGTAGGTGATGCCCGTCGTGGCGCTGCCGTCGGGCGCCGTGGTCGCCAGGCGAAAGCGGATGCTGGAGTTCGTCCCGGGCGCCCCCAGGGAGCCGGGCAGGGCCAGGAAGTCCTCGTTCAGGACGTCGATCTGCTCCTGGATCGTGGCCGCGCTCAGGAAGCCGGCGCCCGAGGTGCTCTGGATCACGTGGAACACGACCGGGATCTCGTAGGTGCACGTCGGCTCGTACTCGGGCTGCGGGCTGTTCGTCAGGTAGCCGCAGTCCGCGGGCACCGCGGCCGCCGAGAAGACCGGCTCGGGGGCGCCGCAGCGGCCACGCTGCGCCTGGGCCGGAACGCAGAGCAGGGCGAGGGCGAGGAGCGTGGCGTGGCGAGGGCGCAGCATGGGGGACACTTCCGATCGGCGACGGGGTTGAGCCCCCAGAATAGCAGCGCCCGCTCGAACGACGTCAGGGTCCGGGCCCTCGAGGACCGAGTGGGTCGTCGTATCCGCGGGCGCCGAGCCCTAGGATGAGGCCCGTGCTTCAGCTCCTGCGCTGTGTCGGACTCCTGCCTCTGATCCTGGGCCTCGCGTTCGTGCAGAACGACGGCGGAGCGAATGGGGACGCGGACGGGGGTCGTCGAGCGCGGCGCGAGGCCCTGGAGGCGGAGAACCGCGCGCTGCCCGAGGATGCCCTCGACCGGGACGCGCTGAAGCGCCTGATCAGCCTGGAGCTGTGGGTGCTCGAGGGCCAGGACGCCCTGGCCGCGAGTCGCGCCGAGGACGGCGGCACGGGCGCCGAGCTCGAGGTCGAGCTGGCCCGGGTCGAGGCCGAGAGCGAGGCCGCGGGGGGCGCCCTCGAGCGTTTCGACGCCACGCAGGTGACGCGCCAGCTGGCCGATCTCCGGAGCGTCGAGGAGCTGCGCGCCCGGGTGGCCTCGTCCTTCGAAGAGCCCCTGGCCCAGGCCGCGTCCGCCCTCGAGGTCCAGGACGCCGCCCTGGAGAGTGCGCGCGCCCTCGAGCGCAGCTTGCCCGCGCGGCTGGCCGAGGCACGTGGGCAGCTCGCCGAGTGGCGCCAGGAGGAGGGCGCCTGGCAGGCGCGGCTGAGCCCGAACCTCGATCCCGCCGAGGCCGCCCTCGTGCGTCGCCGCATCGACGTACGCGGCCAGGGGGCTGCGTACCTGGCGAACAATGTGGCATTCCTCGAGCAGCGCGAGCCCGTGCTGGAGCTGCGCACACGTGTGCTCGAGGCGCGCCGCGCCCAGGCCCAGGCCCAGTTCGAGCTCGAGGAGCGACGCACCGACGCGGCGCGCCGGGTCCTCGCCGCGCGCATCGATGTCGCGGCGCGCGACGTCGAGCGGGACCTCGAACGTCAGCGCCGCGAGGTGCAGGCCAGCCAGGGCAGCGAGCGCCTCCTGCGCCAGGAGGAGCTGGTCTCGGGCCAGATTGCCGCCGAGACCCTCGAGCTGCGCAGCGAACTGGCGCGGATCACGGAGCAGACGACCCGCGCGCGGGTCGAGCTGGCCAGCGCGGAGGCCAAGCGCGACGCCTACCGCAGCGCCTACGCGCGCGAGGCGGACAGCCGTCTGCGCGAGCGCACCGAGGACGTGCCCGGGCGCATCGCCGACCTGCGCTCGCGGCTCGATGCCCTGCGCCTGGGGCGGGGCGAGGGTGCGGCGCGCTACCAGCGCGAGGAGTCACGCACCGCGACCCGGCTCGAGAGCGCCAGCCAGGACCTGGCGCCCCTGATCGAGGCCGCCCGTACCCAGTTCCATGCCGAGCGGGCTGCGACCGGAGCGTCGCCCGAAGAGGTGCTGCTGGCCTGGCGCGACGAGGCCCGGCGCTGGAGCAGCCTGGGCCAGGAGCGGCGCGCGCTACTGAGTGAACGCCAGCAGGTCCTGGCCGAGCTGGTTCAGCGCTACGCGGAGGTCCAGCGCCTGCGCAGCCAGCTG
>JAJFFA010000089.1 GCA_021776885.1 Planctomycetota bacterium | reverse complement strand
AACGGGACCCCGACCCGCCGGTGGGGTTCCAGCCAGATCGACACCATGCTGCGCGTCCTCCAACACTACCTGCCCGTCCGCACGGCCCTGCTCGTCGCCTCCGAGAGTGTGCTGCTGTTCGTCATCGTCGCGACGGGCATGACCCAGCACCTGTGGGAGGGCCTGGCCGGCCGCCGCGGCTCGACCCAGCTGGCCCGCGAGCTGGCACGGCTGGGTCTGACCTACGACGGGGCCCTGGTGCGCTGCCTGGTCTCCGCCCTGCTGGTCACGGCCCTGGCCCAGATCGCCGTCGGCTTCAACCAGCTCTACGACTACCGCGTCTCGAGCTCGCGCTACGCGCGCGCCGCGCGCTTCGTCGAGTCGGCGGGGACGGCCCTGGCCCTGACCGTCGGCCTGGTCTTCATGGCCGACTTCTGGGGCCTGTCACGGGTGCTCGACTTCCCTGGCCTGCGCCTGAGCCAGCGCGTGCAGACCCTGGTCGCCAGCCTGGTGACCTCCTTCGCGCTGCTCTACCTCTGGCGCAACGCCTACCACTGGGTGTTGCGTCGTGTGAACCTGAACCAGCGCGTGCTCGTGCTCGGCTCCCAGGGGGCAGCCCACTCCCTCGCGCGCCAGATCCTGCAGCACCCCGAGGCCGGCTACGAGATCGTCGGCCTGGTGCCCGAGACCCGCAACGGAGCGGCGCCGAAGACGCCCGCCAGCTCACGCCGCGTGATCTCCTCGGACCACGGTGAGACCGAGGAGACGGCGGCCCTGGTGCTCGAGTCGGTGCGCATGCTCGAGGGGCACATCGAGAACAAGGGCGTGGCCATGTCGGGCGGGGCTCCCCGCGGGCACGCGGACCTGCTCTCCCTGGTGCGCGAGATGCATGTGGACGTGCTGACCGTGGCCCTCTCTGACCGGCGCATGAAGCTGCCGACCCAGGACCTCCTGCGCTGCCGCCTGGCCGGCATCGACGTGCGCGAGCGCGAGGGCATGTACGAGGAGATCACGGGCAAGGTCGCGGTCGAGGCCATGCGGCCCTCGTACCTGATCTTCAATGAGGGCTTCCGCCGCCACCCCTGGGCCGCGCTGCTCAAGCGCATGGTCGACGTCAGCTGCTCCCTGGTGATCCTGGCCCTGATGTGGCCGGTGATGATCGTCGCCGCGATCCTGGTGCGCTCCACCTCCAGCGGATCGGCCCTGTTCAGGCAGGAGCGCATCGGCCAGGACGGCAAGCCCTTCACCCTCGCCAAGTTCCGCTCGATGCGGGCCGACGCCGAGAAGGACACCGGGCCCGTGTGGAGCTCGGCGGACGACCCGCGCATCACCAAGGTCGGCCGCTGGATGCGCAAGACGCGGGTGGACGAGCTGCCCCAGCTGTTCAACGTCCTCTCCGGCAGCATGTCCCTGGTCGGGCCGCGCCCCGAGCGCCAGCACTTCGTCGATGACCTGGCCCAGGACATCCCGTACTTCCACCAGCGGCACATCGTCAAGCCGGGTCTGACGGGCTGGGCGCAGATCAACTACCGCTACGGGAACACCCGCGAGGACGCGCTGCACAAGCTCCAGTACGACCTGTTCTACATCAAGAACCAGTCGCTCCTCTTCGACCTCTCGATCCTGTTCAACACGATCAAGACCGTCGTCCTGCGTCAGGGAACGTAGCGAGGGCGTAAAGTCGGAAGAGGCCGGTCCGACGCGGGGCTCAGGACCCGTATAACGCGGGCATGAACCCCATCAGCCTCTCCCCCGCCCTGCTCCTCGCCGGCGTGCCCTGGGCCGCCCCCCTGGACGAGGTCGACCTGTGCGAGGTCGCGGCCGTGATCGAGGCGGACAGCCTGACGGTCGGCGGCGAGTACTCGGTCCTGATCGACGTCTTCTGGCCCGAAGGGGTCGCCGCGAACGAGGTCGGCATGCCTGCGCCGATCGTGCAGTTCGACGTGCCCGACAGCGTCAAGCTGGGCGGGCGCTACCTGACCACCTACCGCGAACTGGCGGGCAACGAGTTCCTGCAGGAGCCCTACGAGCACCTGCTGGAAGAGAACCCGGCCCGGTTCCCCTTCGAGCTGGTCTCCGAGCCGAAGCCTGGCGAGACCCTCGGGATCAACTTCCTGGCCTACGTCCAGGACGCCGACGGCGAGGACCACTTCGTGCGCCGGCGCTACGAGCTGCCCCTCGAAGGCGGAGCGTTCGCCGAGCTGGGCGACCCGAGCGTCACGACCTGGGGCGACGACGCCGCCCAGCTCAACGTGGGCGATGAGGCCCTGCCCTTCGTCCTGCCGCGCGCGGACGGCAGCACCCTCGCCCTCGAGGATGTCCTGGGCAAGAAGAACATTATCATCACCACGTACCGCGCCTACTGGTGACCCTACTGCGCCACGCAGCTCGTGCAGCTGCAAAACATGTGGAGCGAATTCGAAGCGCGTGACGTGGCGGTGATCGCCATCGCCCAGGAGGACAAGGACCTGGAGAGTCACGCGAGGTTCCTGAAGGGCTTCGGCGGCACGCCGCCCTTCGACATCGTCGCCGACCTGGACCGCGCCGAAACTCAGGCCTACGACCGCACCACCGCGTACTTCGTCGACAAGGAAGGGGTCGTGCGCCAGGTCTTCCCGATGATCATCCACAACCGCCCGTCGTGGAGCGCGATCCTGGACGAGATCGACGACCTGCTCGCCGACTGAGCCTGACCGAGATCCAGCGACGAGGAGGCTGGAGGCGGTCAGCGGCCGAGGAGATCGCCGAGCAGTGCCGCGAGACGCACGCTGGACAGCGACTGGGCCTGCCAGGCCTCCCACGACGCGACCTCACCGGCATCCAGCGCGGCGCGCAGGCGTGCTGTCTCGGTGCCGAGTTGGGCCAAGAACAGGGCCACGTAGCTGCCGAGACGGGTGTCTGCCGCCCGCTCCAGGTTAGTCGGCGAGGCATAGAGAGCGGGGTCGTTCTCGTGTCCCAGGTTGTGCGCCAGCAGGCTCAGGATCTGCTTCGGTTCGTTCGGTGCGATCCCGCCGAGGTTCAGCTTGGCGCCGCCTTGCCAGCGCTTGGCCGCATCGATCTTCTCGCGCTTCGCGAGCGCACGCTTCACGAGCCGTCCTTGCCCCACGCGCTCCAGGGTGTCGG
>JAJFFA010000880.1 GCA_021776885.1 Planctomycetota bacterium | reverse complement strand
AAATCGGGCTCGACGGCCGAGACCATGAGCCAGTTCCTGATCTTCCGCCGCATCCTGATCGAGCGCCTGGGGGAGCAGGCCCACGTCGAGCACGTGGTCGTGACCACCGATGCCGACAAGGGCGTGCTGCGGCCGATCGTGAACGAGGTGGGCTACCTCTCGTTCGAGGTGCCCGAAGGGGTCGGGGGGCGCTTCAGCGTGCTCTCGCCGGTGGGCCTGGTCTCGTCGGCCCTGGTGGGCATCGACGTGCGCGAGCTGTGTGCCGGAGCGGCCGCCATGGACGAGCGTTGCCGCTCCAGCGAGCTGTTCGAGAACCCGGCGGCTCTCTACGCCGCCCTGCAGTGGCTGATGCAGTCGAAGAAGGGCAAGCCGATCGCGGTCTCGTTTCCCTACAGCGACCGGCTGGCCAACCTGGCCGATTGGTATGCCCAGCTCCTGGCCGAGTCGCTCGGCAAGCGGCTGTCACGCGACGGGGGCGAAGTCTTCGCCGGTCCGACCCCCGTGCGGGCGGTGGGGGTCACGGACCAGCACAGCCAGGTGCAGCTCTACGTCGAGGGGCCCTTCGACAAGTGGTTCACCCTGCTCTCGGTGCAGACGCCGGAGCACGAGGTCAAGATCCCGACGGACTTCGGTGACAGGGATGCCCTGGCCTACCTCGGCGGCCGCGGCATGGGTGAGCTGTTCGAGGCCGAGCGCGAGGGCACGCGCATCGCCCTGACCGAGGCCGGCCGGCCCAACGTCAGCGTCGAGTTCCCGCGGGTCACGGCGCACACGGTCGGGCAGTACCTCTACTTGATGGAGGTCGCGGTAGCCCTGATGGGTGAGCACTACAGGGTCGACGCCTTCGACCAACCCGGGGTCGAGGCTGGCAAGATCGCCGCGTACGCCCTGATGGGGCGGGACGGCTACGCCGAGCGTCGGGCCGAGATCGAGGCGGGTCGCCCTGCGGATCGACGGCGGGTCTGAGATGTCGACCACGCAGCGCATCCTCGTCGGGGTCGACCTCGCGCCGCGGGGCAAGAGCCTGACCCCGGGCAGCCAGAAGGCCCTCGACCAGGGCCTGTGGGCCGCCCAGGCCTGGGGCGCCCGCGTGGGACTGGTGCATTCCGTGCACGAGGACGGCTACACCGAGCCCTTCGGCACCCACGAGATCGTGCACCGTGGGCTCTCGGACGCTGGCCGAGCGACCCTGGAGGCGGCGGCCGAGGCGCTGCGCGCGGGCGGCGTCGAGTGTGACCTGCGCATCGTCGAGGAGCGCCTGTGGGTGGCCCTGATCCACGAGGTGCAGCGCGGCCGCGGTGAGCTGGTCGTGGTGGGCAAGCGCAACCAGGAGCAGGCCGAGGGCCGCAAGCTGGGCAGCATCGCGGTCAAGCTGCTGCGCAAGTGCCCGGCACCGGTGTGGGTGGTCAAGCCCGAGCACGACCTGTCCCACAAGCTGATCCTGGCGGCGACGGACCTGACCCGCGTCGGCGACGCCGCCGTGCACTGGGCGGCCAGGATCGCAGCCAAGCAGGAGTGTGAACTGCACGTCGTCCACGCCTACCAGATCCCCTTCGCCCTGCAGATGGAGTCGGCGAACCTGACCGAGGAGGAGTTCGCCGAGGAGATCGAGCGCATCCGCGCCGCGGCGATGGAGGAGATACAGGAGTGCATCGCGCAGAGCGGCGAGAGCGTCGAGCCGCAGATCCACATCGGCAAGAACGCCCCCTCCGTGGCGATCCGCGAGGCCGTCGAGCACCTGCACCCCGACCTCCTGGTGATGGGGACGATCTCGCGCGGCGGGATCGCGGGCTTCCTGCTCGGGAACACCGCCGAGAAGCTGCTGGGCCACCTGGACTGCTCGCTGGTGGGGATCAAGCCCCACGACTTCATCACGCCGATCCAGCCTCCGCCCTAGGCCTGGAATAAGCGCTGAGCTGCTCGAGGTCGTTCGGGGGTGCGGTAGGCGTTGTCGTACGAGGCGTTCCGCAAGCGGAGCCTGGCCGTAGTCAGGTGAGCATTGTGGGACGGCTCGAACGGCCGCGAATGCCGCGCCCCCGGGCGATCTCGAGTAGCTCAGCGCTTATTTCAGGCCTAGGAGTCTGCGTCACGGGTGGTGACGGGCAGACGAATCCTGGGTTTCGTCGTGGCAAGGCGCGTCGGACTGGCTGCCGATCACCTCCCGTGGCGCAGACTCCTAGGTTGCCCAACGGGCTCGCCTACGATCTCAGCGCGCCGATCGGTTGATCCCAAGAGCGCGGCGTGACTCGATCGAGTCAACGAGCGCCTGGGTGGCATGAGGGCCAGACCCGGGCGCTCGCTACGGCTTCTTCACGCCACACGCGTTCTCGAGCGTGTTGGTCGTGGTGATACCGAGCAGCGAGCGCGTGGCCAGAAGCTTGCGCACCGACTCCTGGGGCAGGGGCTCGAGGCCGCCCTTGGCCACGTGGGCCAACCACAGGATGCGCGCCGTGTGCTCGAGCATGTCGAGCTTCTTGTAGGCGTCCATCAGGTTGCTGCCGACGGTGACCGAGCCGTGGTTCTGCATGATCAGCGAGTCCGAGCAGCGGATGATCTCGCGGATCGACTCGGGCAGCTCGGGGGTCCCGGGGGTGCCGAAGGGCGCCGTGGGGATGCCGCCGATGGTGACGATGATCTCGGGGATGATCGGCATCTGCATGTCGATCCCGGCGATGGTCATGGCCACCGCGTGGGGCGGGTGGGCGTGGACCATGGCCTGCATCTCCGGCCGTTCCTGGTAGGCGACCAGGTGGATTCCGACCTCGCTCGAGGGGCCGGGGCCGCCGTCGACGACCCGTGCTTCGCTGTCGATGTGGGCGATGTGATGGGGCTCGAGGAAGCCCTTCATGGCGCCGGCCGGGGTGATCAGGATCGTGCCATCCGCACAGCGCGCCGAGATGTTCCCATCGGCTCCGACGATGTAGAAGCGCTGGTAGCAGAGCTCCCCGATGCGGCAGATCGCCTGCCTCAGCCGTGCGACCTCATCGCTCCACTCCCTGCGCTGCGCGGTTGCCATGGGGGGCAGTCTACTGGAGTAGACTGGCGGGCGCGTCGTTCCCGGCCCCGGAGGCTGCCCATGTCCCCTTCGATCCTGTCCTGCGTCCTGCCCCTCGTCCTGGCCACCCTGGCCGCCGCCCAGGGTCCAGAGTTGCGCCTCGAGGGGGACCGCCGGGTCGGCGGCACCCTGCGCCTCGTGCTCCAGGCCCAGCCCGGGGACGCCGCCTTCCTGGCGATCTCGTCCGTCGCCCTGGATGCCCCGCGCGCGACGCCCTTCGGCGATCTCTACCTGTCGCAGCCCGAGCGCGTCCTGCGCGCCAGCGTCCCGGCCAGCGGCATGCTCGTCCACGACGTCGCCCTGGGGCTCGACCCGGCGCTCGCCGCGCAGCGCATCTATGCCCAGGGCCTGACCCTGGCCGGAGGCTCGACGCCCCTGGTGGCCACCAGCATCGGCGCCGCGGACGTGCCCCCGCCGCAGCAGTTCCGCGTGCTGGTGCTGAACTACGACCCGATCCTCGAGGTGCACGGCGGCCAGCGCCTGCACGAGTTCGCGGGCTGGAACGACCCGCGCGCTCTCTACGACCAGTACGTGGACGAGCTGCGCCAGCTGAGCGGCGGCTGGCTCGACCTGGAGCTGGCCGAGTGGGTCGACGTCGACGAGTACCCGCTCAAGGAGGACGGCTTCCGCTACACCGACGACACCTACCTCGCCGCCCTGGCCTCGGGCATGGGCTGGCACTCGCCTGACACGGCGCGCTATGCACGGATCTTCAACGACTTCGATATCCCGGCGCGCGTCAGTGCGCGGGACTTCGACGAGGTGTTTCTGTTCGGCGCCCCCTACTTCGGCTACTACGAGTCGCGCATGGCCGGACCCGGCGCGTACTGGGTCAACGCGCCGCCCATGCCGAGCGTGCCCTCCACGCGGCCCTTCCTGGTCATGGGCTTCAACTACGAGCGCACCCACGACCTGATGCTGCACAGCTACGGGCACCGCGTCGAGTCGATCATGACCCACGTCTACGGCAGCTGGAACAACCAGGGGCCGGCGCAGCACGACTGGGACCGCTTCAGCCGCTACGACGCCATCGACCCGGGCAACGCGGGCATCGGCAACATCCACTTCCCGGCCAACGGGAGCGCCGACTACGACTACGCCAACCCCGCCGTGGTGCTCAGCACGGCCCGCGACTGGCGCACCCGCTGGCCCGCGTTGAGCGGCAGTAGTGCGCCCGTCTCGAGCGCGGACTGGGGCGCGAGCCAGCTGGGCTACATGCGCTTCTTCTATGCCCACCTGCCGCGGCGCGAGGGGCAGCTCGCGGACACGCGCGAGGCGAGCTGGTGGAGGTACGTCCAGGACCCGGGCAGCTATCCGCACAGTCGCTGAGCCGAGGGGCCCCGGGCCTGGTGACCGGGGTCAGCCCTCGCGGTGGTCGTACACGCCCTCGCCAGCGAGTTCGATCGAGTCCACGACGCCGATCACGATGGTCTTGATCGGTGCGTCCGGGACGCCCAGCAGCTGGCGCCCCGAGTTGCCCTCGTCGATCGCGAGCACGCGGTCGCCCACCCCCGCGCCCGAGCGGTCCACCGCGATGCGTGTCTTGGCGCAGCGCTCGCCCGTCGGACCCACGGGACGCAGCAGCAGCAGGGTGCGGCCGTCCAGGCTGGGGTGCTGCACCGGCGACACCACGCTGCCGATCACCTGGGCCAGGAACATCAGGCCTCGTCCGTGAGGTCGCGGTCGCCCGCGAAGGCCTGCTCGACGACGCCCATGATGGTCGCGTCGACGGGCACGAAGGTCTCGGGACAGGCCAGGGCCGCCTCGCGCCCATCGACGAAGTGCACCAGGTCGCCGGGGCCGCTCGAGACCGAGGTGCAGGCCACCAGGGTCTGGCCCATGTCGGCGCCGTCCTCGTCCAGGGGCTGCAGGATCTGCAGCGGCACCCCGGCCAGGCCCGGGTACTGCACGCTGGCCACTAGCCGACCGATGACGCGGGCCAGGTACACGCTAGCCCTCGTTCCACTTCTCGTAGACGTTCTCGCCGCCCAGGTCCCACGAGTCGATCACCGCCATGATCACCGCGTCGCAGGGCTTGTCCTTGGTCAGGCTCGTCTGGCGTGCGCTGGAGCCCGTGGCGTAGAGGATCATGTCCTCGTGACCCGCGCCGACCGAGTCGACGGCGACCACGTACTGGTCACGGGCCGCGCCGAGCTGGTCGTGGACCTGCACCAGGAGCAGCTTGTGGCTCGTCAGTGCCTCGTCCTTGCGGGTCGCGACGACGCTGCCCACCACCTTCCCGATCAACATGTCTTCTCCTTCAGCGCCAGAGGGTCACGCGGTCCTGGGGCAAGAGCTCCGCGAGGAAGCGTCGCCGCAGTTCGCGATGGACGTGGTTGCGCATCGACTCCCAGGTCGGCGCGGGGCGGCGTGCGCCCAGGCACACGAGGGCCACTGCGCCGGGCAGCTGCACCGGGCCCAGGAGCGTGCCGGAGACGTCTCCGGGCCGCGAGTCGAGGAGCGCGAAGATCACCTCGCGCAGGGCGGGGGGGGCGCCGGGGGCACCGCGCGTGATCAGGCCGACCTTGCCGCCGGCTTCGCGCGTCGAGAGCTCCTCGGTCTCGATCGCGGCCAGGCGCGCAAAGTCCTCGGCACCCTCGATGCGCATGCGCAGGGTCTCGAGGGCCGCGCTGGCCTCCTCGAAGGTGCGCGGCACGAGCTCGTTCTTGAAGCGCCCGGCCTTGTACACGATCAGGCTGGTCTCGACGGCCTCGCCGAAGAGCCCGTCGAAGTAGCCGCGCTCGGCCTCGTAGGCGCCGCGCAGGGCCTCCTCGTCGTGGGCGCGGTCGGTGAACAGGTGTGCCAGGGCGGCGACGCGGATGGCCGGGTCGCGCTCGAGGGACTCGAGGGTCAGGCCCTGGGCGCCCAGCAGCTGCTCGTAGGAAACCCCGCGGTAGGTCGGGTCGCGTAGCACCTCGGCGCGGCGGCGCTCGATCTCGGCGGCCACTGCGGCGTGCTTGGCGGCGTCGTCGACGTCCGGCAGCCGTTCGAGCACCTTGCGCTCGAGCAGCAGCTCGTGGCAGAGCTTGCGCAGCTCCTCGTCCGAGAGCTTCGAGCGCAGCTGCTCGAGGTACTCGTCGCGCCGGATCTCCACATCACCGCAGCGCGCGACGACGCCGGCCGCCCAGGGGTGGGGCTCCTCGCTGAAGCCGAGCTCGGTGATGCGGCTCTCCAGCCACAGGCGCTGCTGCTCGGCGCTGACCGAGCCGTTCTTCGGGACCGACAGGGCGCGGCGGGTCAGGGCCTCCTGCACCAGGGACAGGCGCAGGTACTCGCGGAAGGTCAGCGGATCGACACCCGAGTCGGAGAGGTACTCCTCGAGGCCGCCGACGACCCC
>JAJFFA010000879.1 GCA_021776885.1 Planctomycetota bacterium | reverse complement strand
TCGAGGGCCGCGGGCGCCCCTCGCGCAGCGGGCCCCTGGATGGAGCGGGACGGCGCAGCGTCTACCTCGCCGTGCGCCGCAACTTCCCGGTGCCCCTCTTCAGCGCCTTCGACTTCCCCTCCCCCGCCTCCCCCGTCGGTCGGCGCAGCGTGTCGAACGTCCCGGCCCAGGCCCTGACCCTGATGAACGACCCCTTCGTCTGGGAGCAGGCCGAGCGCTGGGCGGCCCGCGCCCTGTCGACGCAGGAGAACGACGACGCGCGCCTGGATGCCCTCTTCGAGCGCGCCTTCGCCCGCCCGGCGCAGGCCTGGGAGCGCGAGCGCATCCTCGGCTACGTCGAGGCCAGCACGCGCGCGGCGGGTGACGCTGGTGTCGCGGGGGACGCGGGGAGCGACCAGAACCCACAGGACGACCCGCTCGAGCGCGACGCCTGGCGCGACGTGTGCCACGTCCTGTTCAACGCCAAGGAGTTCGTGTTCGTCCCCTGACATGCCGACCCCCCGATCCCGCTTCCTCTCCCGACGCGCCTTCCTGGCGCGCAGCGCCCATGGCTTCGGCGGCCTGGCCCTGGGCAGCCTGCTGGGACGCCAGGAGCTCGGCTCGGCCGCCGCGCTGACCCACCACGCGCCGCGCGCCAAGCGGGTGATCTTCCTCTACATGGACGGCGGACCCTCCCAGGTCGACACCTTCGACCCCAAGCCACGTCTGGCCGAGGAGAACGGCAAGCCGATCGGCATGAAGGTGCCCAAGACCCAGTTCGACAACGTGGGGAACGTGCTGCAGTCGCCCTGGGAGTTCCAGCCCGGCGGCGAGTGCGGCACCCCGGTCAGCGACCTCTTCCCGCACGTGCGCGAGCACGTGGACGACATGGCCGTGGTGCGCTCGATGGTGTCGCGCTTTCCCGAGCACACCAGCGCCAACTACTTCCTGCACACGGGCCACGGTCGCGAGGGTCGCCCGAGCATGGGCTGCTGGACCAGCTACGGGCTGGGCTCGGTGTGCGACGACCTGCCCAGCTTCGTCGTGCTCAACGCCGGCCTGGTGCCGCCGGGCGGCCTCGAGAACTTCCACAACGGCTTCCTGCCCGCCCGCTACCAGGGCTCGCTCTTCCGCCACAACGGGGAGCCCGTGGCCAACGTCAGGCCGCGGGAGCAGCGCGCCGATCAGCAGCGCGCCAAGCTCGACCTGCTGGGAGACCTCGACCGCGGCCTGCTCGAACGCGCGGCCGGGGAGGACGCCCTCGACGCGGCCCTCGACAACTACGAGCTGGCCTTCCGCATGCAGTCCGCCGTACCCGACCTGGTGGACCTGGCCGGGGAGAGCGAGGCGACCCGCGCGCTCTACGGCCTCGACGACGAGAAGACCGAGCTCTACGGCCGCCTGTGCCTGATCGCGCGCCGCCTGTGCGAGCGCGGAGTGCCGTTCATCGAGCTGACCACCCCCAGCGTCGGCCACGACCGCTGGGACCAGCACACCAACCTGCGCAAGGGGCACGAGGACAATGCCCGCGCGGTAGACAAGCCCATCGCCGGCCTGCTCACGGACCTGAAGGCCCGGGGCCTGTTGCAGGACACCCTGGTGGTCTGGGCCGGAGAGTTCGGGCGCACGCCGATGGCCCAGGGCTCGGACGGGCGCGACCACAACCCCCACGGCTTCAGCATCTGGCTCGCGGGCGGGGGCGTGAAGGGCGGCATCGTGCACGGCGCCACCGACGACTACGGCTACTACGCGGTGCAGGACCGCGTCACGGTGCACGACCTGCACGCGACCCTGCTGCACCTGCTCGGCTTCGACCATACGCGCCTGACCTACCGCTTCAGCGGTCGAGACATGCGCCTGACCGACGTGCACGGCGAGGTCGTGCACGCGCTGCTGGCGTAGCCGCAACATGTGACCTCCCCCCATGCGCAGATCCGGCGGCGGCGCGCGCGGGCCCTCGTGCTCGCGCTCGCTGCCGTCGTGCTGGCGCTCCTGGCCCTGGCCGTGGGTCGCGGCAGCGCCCACTGGGGCGGGCGCGAAGCGGGACGCGACACTGCACAGGCAGAGCTGCCGCGGGTCGAAGCCGAGCGCCTCGCTGCGCCCGAGACACGGGACTCCGCCCGCGAGCCCGAGCCGACGCCGCCGGCACGCAGCGACGCCCTGCGCCACGTGCTCTCGTCCACGGGCCTCGAGCTCGCACGGATCGAAGTCCAGTTGCCGAACGGCCATTGGGAGGAGCACCCGAACCACGGCATCGCCCTCGCCCAGCACCCGGCCCCGTTCCGCGTGCGAGCCGCGGGCCACGCGCCGCAGCGCTTCGAGGCGCAGCGGACCGAGGTCGTGCTCGAACCCGTGGCCCTGTTCGAGATCGAGGGCGAAGATCTGGCCAGCGCCCTGCGCGCTGTGCTCCCCTTCCAGCCCGCCCCCTATCCGGCCGCCGAATCCGTCGAGCCGGCGGAGGAGGAGTTCATCGCCCCCGGCGCAGCGGTCTTCGGCTTCGTCTCGAACGAGCGCTGGTGCCTGGCCCTCGCGGCGTTCGAGCGCGACGAGCCGGTGACCCGTCCGCTCGAGATCGTCTGGCGCGGCCTCAGCCGCAGCCGCGTGCGGCTCGCCCTCGAACCGGGCCTGCGCGCCCGGTGGCGGGTGTCCACGGCGCGCCTGGTGCCCACGGCCCCCCTGCGGCTCGCCTTCGTGCGCCCGCCAGACGACGCCCCCGGCCGCCTGCGCCTCGTCGTCCGCGGGCGCCCCTTCGGCTCGGTCCGGCGCGAGAGCCACCTCTGGGGCGAGGTCGAGCACCTGCTGCAGGGCGACGTGAACGTCGCCGTCACCCTGGACCCGCGCACGACCGAGTTCAGCCTCGACGAGCTGCCCCTCACGGCGCGCTTCGAGCTGGGCGTCCTCGACCTCGCCAGCGGCGCCACCGGGGGCGCGCAGTTCGAACACTCGCAGCGCGTGCTGCCGATCAAGCTCGAGCCGGGCACGAGCGTCTCCGGACGCCTGGTCCTGCCCCCGGGCTATCCGCCCCTCGAGAGCTTCGAGCTGACCTGGCAGCAGCGCATGGACCAGGACGCGGACCCGGTCCCCGCCTGGTCGGGGCAGTGGCAGCAGCCCCTCTCGAGCCAGGACGGTGTCTTCACGTTCAGCGTCCCACGCGACCTGCGGGATCCCGATCACCTCCGTCAGCGGCCGCCCTGGGGCACGCTGCACGTCCAGGCCCTGGGCTACGCAGGGCTCGAGGCCACCCTGCAGATCACCCGCGCCCACAACGACCTGGGCGACCTCGTGCTCGACCCGTGGGAGCCCTTCGTCGTGCTCGACCGGGACCCCCTCGCGGGCGCACCTCCTGGGGACGGCTGGAACGCGATCCTGCTCGACAGCGACCCCGGGTTGGAGTTCTGCGCACGGGCCTCTTTCCCCCTACCGGGGGAGCTCTTCGGGTTGCGCGTCCTCGTGCTCGACGAACAGGGACAGCGCAGCGCGGAGCGCACCGACCTGTGGGAGGCGGGCGGGCGCTACCGCGCGAAGACCGGACCCGAGCGGCGCCGCTCCGGGACCGCCGCGCTGCTCTTCGAGGCCGCCGACGAGTACCAGGCCTTCGAGCGCGACGGCCTGGGAGTCTTCCGCAGCGTCCCCGAGCTGACCCAGCGGGTGAGGGTCACGGGCGAGCACACCACGAGCCGCTGCCAGGTGGGCTGGTCCTGGCGCGGGATCCCGGTGCGCCTGGGCAGCGTGTTCGGGCTCGAGCCGGTCGAGTTTCGCTTCCGCGCCCCGGCCCAGGGCGCCGCCCTGACCCTCTCCCGCTACCCCCTCGCCCTGGCCCGCGACGTGACCCACATCCCGCTCGAGGGCAGCGAACTGGACCTGCGGGTGCCGTGATCGGCCCGCCGACCCTATCCTGGGTCGATGCAGCTCTCCTCCTACGCCCTCGTGATCAGCGCTCTGGCCTCCCTCGCCGCCGCCCAGGGACCCCCGTCGGGGTACTACGACTCGGTCGACCCCTCGACTCCGAGCGCCCTGCGCCAGACCCTGCACCTGGTCATCGACGACCACACGCGCGTGCCCTACACGTCGGGCGCCCCCGACACCTGGGACGTGCTCGAGCAGGCCCAGGAGGACCCCGCCAGCGGCAGCCGCATCCTCGATGTCTACCGCAACGCGAGCTACTTGAAGCAGGGCGGCGGCAACTCCTTGTACAACCGCGAGCACACCTGGCCCAACTCCTACGGCTTTCCCAACGACGGCCCGGCGAACTACCCGTACACCGACTGCCATCAGCTGTTCCTGTGTGACATCGGCTACAACTCGACCCGCGGCTCCAAGGCCTTCCGCAACTGCTCCGCGGCTTGTACCGAGTCCGCGACCCTCTTCAACAACGGCCAGGGCGGCGGCAGCGGCGTGTACCCCGGTAACTCCAACTGGTCGTCAGGGGCCGGGGCCAGCGGACGTTTCGAAGTCTGGGGCGCACGCCGCGGCGACGTGGCCCGCGCCCTGCTCTACCTCGACGTGCGCTACGAGGGCGGCAGCCACGGGGGCACCGGAGCCAACGAACCGGACCTGATCCTGACCGACGACATCGGTCTCATCGCGGGCTCGCAGACCGGCTCGAACGAGTCGGTCGCCTACATGGGACTGCTCTCGACCCTGCTCATCTGGCACGACCTCGACCCCGTCGACGCCGACGAGCTCGCGCGCAACGACGCCGTCTTCGGCTTCCAGGGCAACCGCAACCCCTTCATCGATCACCCCGAGTGGGTCGAGTGCATCTTCTCGGGAACCTGCAGCGGCGGCATGGGCGGCCCGGTGGGCACGAACTACTGCCTCACCAACGCGAACTCCGCCGGCACCCATGCCCTGATCAGCGGCTTCGGCTTCGACGTCGTGGCGACCAACGACTTCACCCTGAACGTGGTCGGCCTGCCGCCGGGCAACCCGGGCCTGTTCTTCTTCGGGCCCAACGCGATCCAGGCGCCCTTCGGCGAGGGCTTCCGCTGCGTGGGCGGCGCGACCCTGCGCCTGAACCCGCCGCGCTTCGCCAACGGCGCCGGCGAGGTCTCGCGCGTCGTCGACCTGATGGCACCCCCCGCGGCGGGGGTGATCACCCCCGGCGTCTCCAACGCCTTCCAGATCTGGTACCGCGACGCCCAGGGCGGACCGAACGGCTTCAACCTGTCGGACGGCCTGTTCGTGACCTGGCAGTGAGCGCAGCGCCGCGGCGCTCTCGCGCCGCGGCTCAGACCTCGCGCGAGACGTCGTAGCGCGCGAAGGCCCAGGCCCCGAAGCAGACCACCGCCGCCACCGCCGCCGCGGCCACACTGGTGACCGCCACGAGGACCAGGGCCAGGCTCGCCGCGTGCCCCAGCCCGAGGCCCTGGGCCAGGGCTCCCGCGCTGAACACGGCCAGGACCAGGAGCCCCGCCAGGACCCCGAGCAGGATCATGCGCACCATCACCATCACCATGGCGCGACCCGTGTGGTGCATGGCGCTGCCCTGTCCCGGCACGAAGCGCACCGGGGCGAGCAGGTACACCGCGTTGTCGATCGAGATCCACAGCACCGCGACCACGGGCAGGGCCGCGAGCACGGCGTAGGTCGAGGGGCCGAAGGCATCGAGCAGGAACGAGCGCACGAGCAGCGCCACCGACACCATCCCCGAGACCAGGAGCACCTCGGGCAGGATCGTGGCCACGAAGACCCGCCAGGGGCGCAGGGGCCAAGCCTTCATGACGGACATCAGCTCGAGGTCCGAGCGGAAGTCGAAGCGCAGACCCGAGGCGAGGTAGATCGTGCCGAGCAGGGCCAGGATCGAGCCGCCGGCCGCCGGGTCGTCGATCTCGGCCAGGGATCCGACGCTGGTCATGAAGGTGACGAAGGCCAGCACGAACAGGGTGAACAGGATGGTCCCGCGCGACTTGCGCACGATGGCGCACAGCTTCAGCCAGGCCACCGCGCCGAAGGGGCCGCGACCGAAGATCCAGGGCACGCGCCAGCCGAGGGAGCGCTGGCTGACCTTCATGCCCGCGGCCAGAGCGCCCCCCGAGCGCATGCGCTCGAGGCGTCGCGCCACGTCCGCGGAGGTGTCGAGCGAGAGCTCGCGGAAGTCGACCGGGATGCGCGCGGTGGCCTCGAAGGCCACGAGCCAGAGCACGCAGATCAGGGCGAACCAGGGCACGAAGGCCGCGGCGTCCTGGGCCGCGATGGCCTGCGCCCAGGGCAGGAAGGGCAGGGAGAGGGCGCGCACGAGGGGGCGCTCGGTGAGGTCCCCCAGAGAGACGCCGCCCACGGAGTCAGGCAGGCCCGGGATGAACTGGCCGCCGAGCATCACCAGCAGGACGACGACGCCGGTCAGCAGGCCCAGCGTAGTGCGCAGCGCGGCGCGCGGGATG
>JAJFFA010000878.1 GCA_021776885.1 Planctomycetota bacterium | reverse complement strand
CTTGGGCGCCGGGAGCCGCTTCGCGCCCTCCTTCATCTTGCGCTTGAACTGCTCCATGCGCTCCTTGGCCTGGGCCTTGGTGATGCGTCCTGCGGAGACGGCCTCACTCAGCTCGGCCCAGACGGCCTCGGCCTGCGCGCCGAGCTCACGGTCCCTTTGCATGCGCAACTCCCAGAGCTCGAACTTCTCCTTGGCCTCGGCTTCGGTCAGCTTGCCCGCGCCGACGGCGGCGGCCAGCTCCGCGCGCACCTTCTCGGCCTGGGCGCGTCGCTCCGTGTCCCTGTCGAGCCCCGCCCTCACGGAGGCCATGCGCTCCTCGGCCTGCTCGCGGGTGATCTCGCCCTTCGCCACCCGGGCGTCCAGCTCACGCGACAGCTGGCCGATCTCGATCCGGCGTCGGAAGCCGTGCAGGGCGACCTCGGCCTCCTCGCCGCTGATCTCGCCCTTCTCGTGCTGGGCCTTGATGCGCCGCTCGAACTCCTCGAACTGCATGCGCAGCGTGAGCCCCGCCAGCGCCTTGCGCCCCTCCTCGGGGGTCATCTTGCCCGCTTCGATCGCGGCCTGGATGCGCGCTTCGACCTGCGCCGGATCGAGGGCTTCGCGGCGCGGCAGCTTCTCCTGGGCGACCTCGGCCCGCGGGAGAAGCTTGGCGCTGCGCTCCTGTGCGTGGACCGCACCGGCCAGGGCCCCGGCCAGGAGCAACCCCGCGGGGAGCTGCCAGCCAAAGCTCGAGGTTCGACGGGCGCGCTGGGTTCCGAGAATGCGTTCGATGCGTTGCATGAGTGGGCCTCCGTTGGCCGCGAGTACGGTGGGGTTCGGTGATTGGGTGAGTCGCAGGGCCTCGAGGGCCGCCAGGGCCCGTGCGAGGCGCTGCGGGTCCCCGGTCAGTCGCACGGAGGAGTCGTCGCAGCAGAACTCGCGCTCGACGCGGGCTTGCTGCGAGATCCACCAGACGGCCGGGTGGAAGAAGAGCAGGGTCTCGACGCCCGCCTGGAGCAGGTTGAAGAACGGATCGTGGCGGCGGACGTGGGACAGCTCATGGGCCAGGAGCGCGCGCAGCTCGTCGGCGCTCAGGGCCGTGAAGGCGGAGACCGGGACCAGCACGACCGGGCTCAGCCAGCCGATGACCATGGGCACCTCCGCCAGGCCGCTCTGCAGGAAGCCCACGGCGCGTCGAATGCCGAGCTGGAGCCGCAGGGCTTCGAACTGGCGTGCCCACTGCGCGTCGACCGGCGCCGTGGCGACCCGCCCCAGGCGGCGTACGCCGTGGGCCTGGAGCGCGGCGCGCAGCAGCATGCACGACACCCCGACCAGCCACAGCCAGGCGGCGAGGGTGCTGCTGCCGCCGCGGGCGAAGAGGCCCGAGGCGCCGGCACTCCAGGAGCCCATGGCGCTGCGCAAGCCCTCGCCGGGGGCGGCGCCGGGTCCGGCGAGCAGGTACACGAAGGTCGCGACGAAGGAGACCAGGCACAGGCCCAGGGCTCCGTAGGCGACGGCATAGCGCGCCTCCGCCGACGCGCGACGCAGGGCGGCCAGGCACAGCGCTGCGCACAGGCCGATCAGGGCACCCTGCCACAGGAAGTGCACCAGCGCCGATCCCAGGGCGGCCCACGTCGAAGTGAACTCCGGCATCACGACCCCTTCTTCTTCGGTTCCTCGAGTTCGTCCAGCACGCGCCGGATCTCGGCCAGCTCCTCCGGAGTCGACTTGCGCATCGACAGGGCCTGCAGGACCAGGGATCCGGGCGAGCCCCCGAAGGCCCGGTCGAGGAGTTGACGCAGGAGCTGGCGCTGAGTCTGGCGCCGGGGCCGCGCGGCCCGGAACAGCTGCGGGCGAACGCTCGCGTCGCGCTCGACCAGCCCCTTCTCGGTCATGATCTGCATCAGCTTCAGCACCGTGGTGTGCCCGATCTCCTCGCCCCGGGCCAGGTCGTCGAAGACCTCGCGCACGGTCAGGGTCCCGCGCTCCCAGAGCACACGCAGGATCTTCAGCTCGGCCTCGGTGGGCGCTCGTTCGGGGTTTCGCTCGGGCATCTTGCTCGGGGGGGCTGGGGGGCTCGGGAACGCGGCGGACTCCTCGCACGTTACACGAAGCTCTTCGTATGTCGAGCCCCACCCCACCCCTGGAGTACGAAAAGTTTCGTAAACCCGCACCCCGAGCCCCGGCCTGGGAGAGCTTCAAGTGTGTGCCCCATGGGCCCGGGGCCAACGCTCGTTATATGGTGGGCGGATGAAGAGCGACGATCCCCCCGCGGCTCACCAAGAGACCCTCGCCGTACTCGCCTGGCTCGAGGCGCGCGCCGAGGATCCGCTGCGGCTCGACGAGCTCGAGCCCGAAGTGCGCGCGCGACTGCAGCGCGCCGCCAGCCGCATCGCACCCTCGGACCGCGCCGAGCGTCGCCGGCAGATGCGCCTGCGGCGGCGTGCCGCCCGGGCCGCAAGGCGCGAGCACGACGAGGCCATGCTCGACGCGACCAGCAACCGCGCGTTGAAGCGCTCCCTGCGCTTCCCCGTCGCACCGCCTGGCCTGGCCATCGACGCGGAGTCGCGGCGCCTGCTCGAGCTGCAGGCCCCGGGCAGCGAGCCGCGGCCGCGCCTGGGGTCCGGGGAAGAGGCCCAGGACGAACACCTGCTCGAACCCAAGGCCTGCTACGTCTGCAAGCAGGACTACACTCGTATCCACGAGCACTACGACTCCATGTGCCCGGCCTGCGCCGAGCTCAACTGGCACAAGCGCCTGCAGAGCGCCGACCTGTCGGGGCGCGTCTCCCTGGTGACCGGCGCGCGGGTCAAGATCGGCTTCGAGGCCGTGCTCAAGCTCCTGCGCGCCGGCTCGCGGGTGCTGGCGACGACCCGCTTCCCGCGCGACGCCGCCCGGCGCTACGCGGCCGAGCCCGACTTCGAGAACTGGCGCGGGCGGCTCGAGCTCCACGGCCTGGACCTGCGCCACACCCCGAGCGTCGAGGCCTTCGCGCGCCACATCGAAGCGAGCCTCCCGCGCCTCGACTTCCTGATCCACAACGCCTGCCAGACCGTGCGGCGGCCCCCCGACTACTACACGCACCTGATCGAGGGTGAGGCGGCCGGCGACTCCGCGCCCGGGGTCCAGGCGCTGCTGTCGCGCCACCTCGAGCTCGCCAGCCGCGCCGAGCCCGGGTCCGCCCCGCGGGCCGCGGCGCTCAGCCCGGGCGGGGCGCACCGGGCCACGCCAGGGATCACCCACGCCGCCGAACTCTCGCAACTCGACCTGCTCGACGAGCGCGGTCTGGGCCACCTGTTCCCGCGCGGCATGCACGACGGCGAGGGACAGCAGCTCGACCTGCGGCGCGAGAACTCGTGGCGCATGCAGCTCGCCGACGTGCCGACGGTCGAGCTGCTCGAGGTGCACCTGGTGAACTCGATCGCACCCTTCGTGCTGACCGCGCGCCTCAAGCCCTTGATGCTGCGCGTGCCCTCGAAGGACAAGCACGTGGTCAACGTGTCCGCCATGGAGGGCCAGTTCGAGCGCCACCTCAAGACCACGCGCCACCCGCACACGAACATGGCCAAGGCCTCCATGAACATGATGACGCGCACCTCGGCCGCCGAATTCGCGGCGGACGGGATCCACATGAACAGCGTCGATACGGGCTGGGTCACGGACGAGGACCCCTTCGACAAGGCCGTGCGCAAGGAGGCCGAGCAGCGCTTCATCCCGCCCCTCGATTCGGTCGACGGCGCGGCGCGGGTGCTCGACCCGATCTTCAGCGGCCTCGCGACCGGGACCCACGGCTGGGGCAAGTTCCTGAAGGACTACGCCCCGATTCCCTGGTAGCTCAGGGGTAGCTCAGGGG
>JAJFFA010000877.1 GCA_021776885.1 Planctomycetota bacterium | reverse complement strand
CGGCGGCACCGGCAACTTCGCCAACGAGCCCTCGTCCAGCACGATCGCCTTCTTCCAGGACGACGCGGACCCCATCGACTTCGACCCGCCCGTGCGCTTCGTGCAGCTGGCGTACACGACCACGGCTGCCTCGGCCCCGGTCACGGTGACGGCCTGGAGCGGTCCGCGCGGAAGCGGCCAGCCCCTCGACCGGGTGACCGGCACCGTGATCGGCACCGACTTCGATGGCGCAGTTTGCAGCGGCGACCCGATGGGCAACTTCTGCATGTTCGACAGCCTGACCCTGACCTCGACCGGAGACCGCATCGGCAGCATCACGATCGAGGGCGCGCTCGGGAACAACTTCGGCTTCGACGACATGGTGTTCTGCACCACGGACCCGCTCGATCCCTATTGCTTCGGCAGCGGCTGTCCCTGCGGCAACGACGACCCGAACGCTGGCTGCGCCAACTCGGCAGGTTTCGGTGCGCTCATGACAGCCCAGGGAAGTCCCAGCGTCAGCTCGGACGACCTGCTGCTGACCGCGACCCAGATGCCCTCGAATACCCTCGGTCTGCTCTTCATGAGCCAGGCTCCGAGCTGCTCGGCCTTCGGCGACGGGTTGCGCGCCATGACCCCCGCCCCCGCCAATGGCTCCGCTGGGTCGTCGCTCTTCCGCTATCCCGCGGAGCGCGCCACCATCAACGGCGTCATGCGCTACGGCCCGGGCATCGTGGCCATGTCGCGCGCCCTGCCGGCAGCGGGCGAGGTCTTCTCGGGTACGACCTGGAGCTTCCAGATCATCTACCGCGACCGCCCCGGCCCCTGCGGCCAGGAGTTCAACCTGACGAATGGCATGCGGCTGACCTTCAGCCTGTAGGACCACTCGAGTGACCGCGTCTGTTTTCGCGGGGAACGAAGTCACAGAGCGCTGCGCACTTCGTTCCCCACGCGGACCCGTGCCCGGGAGACGAGCGGGGAGGCGCACGTTGCGCCACGACCATCTGGTCGATCGCCTTCCGGGCCGGGCCCCTTGCCCATGCCAGCCCGTGCCAGCCCATGGCCGCACAGGGGGTGTGCGCTTTCGCCCACGGCGGGACGCCGCTCAGTCAGGCGCAACGAGCCGCTCGAGCTCGTCCACAGCGCGCGGCAGGGACGCGGTCAGCACCTCGCAACCCGCTTCAGTGACGAGCACCACGTCCTCGACGAAGACGGCCACACCCGCGACGTGGTCGTAGTACCAGGGCTCGACGGTGAAGACCATGCCCGGCTCGAGGGGCACCCGCGCCAGGCTCGGATCGCCGACGTCGAGGCCGATGTGGTGGCCGAAGAAGACCCCGGTCTGCATGTACGCGAGGCGCCCGGGGGGAATCGTGGCCTCGGCCATGCGCTGCAGCTCGAGCAAGCTGATCCCGGGCCGGACCGCCGCGATGATGCCGTCCGCGACGGCGGTCGAGAGCTCGAGGGCAGCACGCTGCTCGGGATCGAAGCGCCCGGACGCAGGGAAGGTCCGCCCGACGTCGCTGGCGTAGTGGTCGAGCTCGCAGCCGACGTCG
Source organism: Planctomycetota bacterium (assembly GCA_021776885.1). Lineage (GTDB taxonomy): Bacteria > Planctomycetota > UBA1135 > UBA1135 > JAJFFA01. Next base: position 2,172 of record JAJFFA010000877.1, on the reverse strand, counting down.
AAGATCACCAGGTCGCCGGACTTCAAGCTGCGGTTGCGCCGGTTGTAGTGCGCCGCGAGGATGCGCCAGGGCCAGAGCGAGTTCGCACCCGACTTGACGATCGAGTCGAAGGCCAAGCGCTGGGCGCCGGCGCGCTTGCAGGCCCCCTCGAAGGCGGCCTCGAGCTCCCGCTCGGAGACCCCGACTCGCACCTCCTGCGCCGCCCTGCGGATGCCCTCGCAGGTGATGGCCGCGGCGCGGCGCAGGAGCGCGACCTCGGCAGGCGACTTGCGCATGCGCGCCCGCGCCAGAGCCTCGCGCGCGCCGGCGAAGCGCGCGCCCGGATAGGCGCCTCTGAGGTACTCGTAGAGCGCGCGCTCGGGCGAGACCCAGCGCACGGGCTCAGCCTCGACCTCCAGCCCCTCCCGCCCCAGGTGCAGGAACAGGATGCGGCCCTCGCGGGTCCAGGCCTCGAGGGCGGCAGCCAGCCCGACTCGATCGACGACCTCGACGCCCGCACGGCGTGCCAGCTCCGGGTCGTCGGCCAGGGGTCGCCCGGGGAAGTCGTTCGGACGTGAGGCGCTCTCGAAGACGGCGTCGCGGGCCGGCGCAAAGAGGCGCGCGCGCCCCGAGAGCTCCAGGGCCAGCACGGAGTCGGGCAGCTCGAGGCCCGTCAGGTAGAGGAAGTCGCTGGTCTGGCGGAAGGTCGAGCCGTCGGAGAAGCCCGGGCGCGAGGGCACGAGCAGCACTCCAGCCGCACCGGCTGCGGCGTCCTCCATGAGCAGGGCCGCCACGCGCTCGCGGCGTGCGCGGTACTCGGACGCCGCGAACGTCGGCTCGGCCCAGTCGAAGAAGCGCTGCTCCGGCGTCGCGGCGCCCGGCGCCCCCTGGGTGACGTGGCAGGCCCCGACGACCAGCGTCATGTGCAGGCCCAAGAGCAGGGCCATGCCGGCGCGGGCCGCGGCGCTCAAAGCTCCTTCACCGCCGCCAGGAGTTCGGTCAACTTGGCCTTGCCATCCCCGAACAACATCATCGTGCTGGGACGATAGAACAGGTCGTTGTCGACGCCTGCGTAGCCCGGCGAAAGCGAGCGCTTGACGATCAGCGCCGTACGCGCCTTCTCGACGTCCAGCACCGGCATGCCCCCCAGGGGCCCCCCCGGATCCGTCTTGGCCGCGGGGTTGCACGTGTCATTCGCCCCCACCACCAGGGCCACGTCACACTCGCCGAAGGCGCTGTTGATGTCGTCCAGCTCGTACAGCTTCTCGTAGGGCACGTTGGCCTCCGCCAGCAGCACGTTCATGTGCCCCGGCATGCGACCCGCGACCGGGTGGATCGCGTACTTGACCTCGGTGCCGCGCCGCTCCAGCTCCTCACCCAGCTCGCGCACGACGTGCTGCGCCTGGGAGACGGCCATGCCGTAGCCGGGGACGATGATCACCAGCCGCGCGCCATCGAAGGCCAGGCTGGCCTCGTCCGCCTCGTAGCCGCGGACGCTGCGCTTCTCGCCCGTGGCTGCGCCGCTCTCGGCGCCGTAGGTCTTGAACATCACGTCGACGAACGCGCGGTTCATCGCCTTGCACATGATGGCGGTCAAGATCAGGCCGGCAGCGCCGACCAGCGCCCCGCCGATGATCAGGGCGTTGTTGCCCACCACGAAGCCCGTGGACGAGGCGGCCAGGCCCGAGAGGGAGTTGAGGAACGAGACCACCACGGGCATGTCGGCGCCGCCGATGGGCAGGACGAACAGCACCCCCAGGACACAGGGCACCAGCACCAGACCGATGATCATGAGCGCGCTGTCGGGAGCCCCCATGAGGCCCGCGATCAGCGCCAGGGAGCCGACGAACAGGGTCACCTTGATCAGGTTCTGCGCAGGCAGGACGACGTTCTTGCGCAGGGTGCCATTGAGCTTGAGCACCGCCATCACGCTGCCCGTCAGGGTCACCCAGCCGATCAAGCTGCTGGCCCCGATGGCCAGCACGAAGACCGCCCGTCCCAGGCGTGCCTCGTCGCTCTCTCCGCCCAACCCTTCGACGCGCACGATCTCGGCCAGGGCCACGACCGCGGAGGCCGCACCGCCGAAACCGTTGAACAGACCGACCATCTCGGGCATCCCGGTCATCTCGACGCGCACCGCCATCCAGGCGCCGATCGCGGTTCCGACCACGAGCCCGGCCAGGATCAGGGGCC
>JAJFFA010000876.1 GCA_021776885.1 Planctomycetota bacterium | reverse complement strand
CGCGCAAGTGCCGCGATTCCCGCGATGTCGGGTTCCGGTTGTGCCAGGAACCCGCGAAGCTCTGCTCTCCAGCGATCGCCGGGGTCCAGCTCGCGGGCGAGGTCGCGCAGGCGAGCCGGTGACCCTCGATCGTCCGTGCCGAGAAGGATGCTCTGGAGCATCGCCCAGTGCTCGATGAAGGCTGCCAGGAGCACACGATCCCGGATCGGGTCCAGGGCCGCGAGGGAGGACTCGAGCGGCAAGTCCTCGATCGAGCGTCCCTCCATGAAGCCGGCGAAGGCGGCGCGGAAGTCCTCATCCTGTCGTTGCGCGTCCTCTTGCATCCATGAGCGTCCGACGAGCGCGCTCTCGGGGACATGCACCTCTTCGAGGTCGCTCATGAGACGCTGGGCGCGACCGAGGGTCGCGTTCCTGCGCGCCGCGCGATCGCCCTGGTTGCGCACCCGCTCATCGAGCTTGGCGACGGCTTCCCGTTGGAGCGTCGAGACGCCCTCTTGCCTGGACCGCCCCACGCTCTGCTCGGCCGCGTTCCGGGCCTGCTCCCACAGAACCGGATCGAAGCTCTCTGCGCGCATGGCACGATCCAGAGCCGTCTGCGCGGCTTCCATGGAGTCTGCTACGGCTCGAGTCGCTGCCTCGGTCCGAGTCCGTGACTCGCGCTCGAACCAGAACGCTCCGCCCGCCGAGATCCCGAGGATCGTCATGAGCGAGAGAGTCAACATCAGCGTGAGTCGCTGGGAGCGCCGAGCCGCCGCCGTGCGCACTCGCTGCTCCGCGGCCTCGACCTGAGCGACGCGCGCCCGCTCTTCGACGCCCGCCAGGTAGGCCCCGAGTCGATCGGCGAGTTCATGGGCATGTCGCGGCCGGGCCGCCGGGCTCGGGCGCATGCAGTCGATGCAGAGCTCGACGAGCTCCTCGTCCGCTCCGCACCCCTTCAGCCGCTCGTGGCACGGATCGAGCCGTGCCTTGGAGGCCAGGAGGATCGCCTCTTCGTTGCTGCCGGGGTAGGGCGGGGAGCCGGTCAGGATCTCGCACAGGATGGCCCCCAGAGAGAACACGTCCGAGCGTTCGTCGAGATCCTCGACGGCACCGTTGGCCTGCTCCGGAGGCATGTAGGCCGGTGTGCCCATCAGCGAGCCGACGATGGAGTGGGTGCTGCCGGAGCCGGGTCGACTGCGGATGGTCTCGATGACACTGCGGGCCTCGAGACGCTGGGAGCGTTCTTCGTCCGCCGTGCCTCCACTCGACAGGACCTTGCCCATGCCCCAGTCCACGACGTGCACTTCCCCGAAGGCTCCGACCATCACGTTGGCCGGCTTGAGGTCCCGGTGGATGACCCCGCGGGAGTGGGCGTAGGCCATGGTCAGACAGACCTGTTCGAACACCCCCACGAGACGCCTGCGCTTCCCACTGTCCCCCTTGACGTTCTCGGCGATGAGTGCCGCCAGGGTCGAGCCCTTGATCAGCTTCATCGTGAAGAAGGGACGCTCGCCGCTGAGGCCGAGGTCGTAGACCGGCACGATCCCGGGGTGCTGCAGCTGGCCGCCGATCTGGGCTTCTTCGACGAAGCGTTCCAGGAGCTCGGGGTTGTCCGCGTACTTCTCGTGGAGCAGCTTCATGGCCACGTCCCGTCCGAGGTCGGTGTCGTGCCCCTTGAGGACAACTCCCACGCCGCCGCGGGCAATCTCCCCCTGGACCTGGTACTTGCCTTGGAGGTGGTCCCAATCCGCCGCGGACCCGCGCGGGCGCAAGACCCTCTCCGGCCGGCTGGGTTCCTCTCGCAGGGAGATCCTGGGACGTATCCCTGTCGCGCGCGCCAGTCGATCGAGAATGCTGTCCCCCGTGCGCGAGGGCGCGCCGAAGCCGGCTTCGAGGCCTTCCTCGAGTTCAGGCGGCAGGGCAGAGGGGTCCTGGGAGGGGTCGTTCATGGTGGCTGCGATGGGGCGGTTCTGCCTCCATCCTTGCCGACCCCCCGAGTTTCCGCGGGCCTTGTCGAAAAAACCTCGCGTCAGCCCAGGAGGGCGAGGAGCCGGTCGCACTCACGATCCAGGCGCTCGGGAGCGCAGCGCTCGTTCAGGCCCACGACGTGCCGCAGGGCGGACCGGAACTCACGTCCGGCCTTGGCGTACTCGTTGTGCAACAGGTTCGCCTCGACCTCCCAGCGCAGGGCGATCTCGCGGATGGGCAGGCCTTCTTCGAAGCGCAGCTCGAGCAGCGCGACCCGGCGACGAGCTTCGGCGTCGCCGTCCTGCGCCCGGGAAGCCATGAGGCTTGCGGCCTCACGCATGATGGAACGGGCATAGCCGCGGTCGAAGGCCATCGAGAGGCCCGGGTCGTCCGCCGGAAGGCGCGAGTCGGGAGGCGAGTCCTGGCGCGCGGATCTCCGTGCCTGAGTGCGCTCGAGATGCAGGGCTACGTTGCGCACCACGCCGAACAGGAAGCCGCGGAAGCCGCGTTCTGTGTCTCGCTGCACACGCTCCAATGCGCCGCCTTCCCGGAAGCACGCGATGAAGACCTCCTGGATCCCATCCTCGAGCTCACCCTCCATCGGGCCGCCTCGCCAGCGAGCCGTCAGGTAGGCGCGCACGGCGGGGAGGTAGCGCCGCCCGAACTCCTCGCGCTGCTCCGGGCTGCCCCGCTGGGCTGCCTGGATCAACGTCCAGCAGGTCTCCTGGGGCATCGAGGGCATGGACTCAGTGTCGGGAGGGGGCGCTGGGTGCGCAAGCGGCCCGTCGTGGGCGCTTTCTCGCGGGTTCCACGCTGAGAATCGTGGGGCCGGCAAGGTTCGGGTTGGGGGGGCGCTTGTCCCCCATGGACCCGAACGTCGAACCCTGAACGTCTCGAGGAGAGATCATGATTCAGAAACTTGCCACGCTCGGCCTGCTCGGCTTGACCTCCTGTGCTCAGCTCCCTGCGCCGCGGCAAGCAGCCCCGACGTCCCAAGACGCCCCTGCGCTCTTCGAAGGGCTGGGAACCTATCGCCTCGAGGTGACCACCCAGGTCCCCCTTGCCCAGGAGTACTTCGATCAGGGGTTGGCCCTGTGCCACGGCTTCCACCATGACGCGGCGGCGCTAGCCTTCGCCGAGGCCCGGCGTCTCGATCCCGACTGCGCCATGGCCGCCTGGGGAGAGGCCTACGCCCTCGGACCGAACTTCAATCTCTGGGACGAAGGGCCGGAGTATGCACGGCGCGCCCACCAGGCGCTCGAACACGCCCGTGCTCGCATGGCGGGGGTGAGTCCGCTCGAGCAGGATCTGATCGAGGCCCTGTCGACGCGCTTCGCGAAGGTCCGTCCGGATTCCCGCGCGGATCTCAACCGGGCCTACTGTCGGGCCATGGCAGAGCTCTGGCGCGAGTACCCCGAGCACCCGGAAGTCGGCTTCCTCTACGCCGATTCCCTGCTCTGTGAGCACCCCTGGGATCAGTGGGCTGCGGACGGCACTCCCCGACGTGACACCCTGGAGATCGTCTCCGTTCTGGAGCGGGTCCTGGAACTCGACGTACGTCACCCGGGGGCGAACCATCTCTACATCCACACGATGGAGGCCTCGTCCACGCCCGCACGTGCCGAGGCCTGCGCGGACCGCCTCGGCGCTCTGATGCCTGGCGTCGGACACATGGTGCACATGCCGGCGCACATCTACATGCGCGTGGGGAGGTACGCGGACTCGGTACGAGTCAACTCACGGGCGGCCTGGCTCGACCGAGAGTACTTCGCCCGCACCGGAACCGAGCAGTCGACCGGCATCTACCACCTGTACCACCTGCACAACCATCACTTCCTGATCTGGTCGGCGATGTTCCAGGGCCGCTACGAGGATGCCCTGGCCCAGTGTGACGAGCTCATGCAGGACATGCCGGAAGCGCTCCGCTCGGACCCCTTCTACGTGGACTGGTTCACGACGCGGTACCACGTGCAGCTGCGCTTCGGTCGCTGGGAGGAAGTCCTGGGCGAGCCTCGCCCCGGCACCGACCAGGCCTACGCCGCCGCCATGTGGCACTACGCCCGCGGTCTGGCCCAGGCGAACCTGGGTGCCCTGGACGAGGCGCGTCGCGAGGCGGAGCTCTTCGAAGAGAGCGCTGCCCTGGTCGGCGACGATCTGTTCATCCACGTGGTGCCGGCCCGGGACGTGCTTGCGGTCGCGCGCCACATGCTCGCGGGGGAGACGGCCTTCAAGGCTGGAGACACCGACCGGGCCTTCGAGCAGCTGCGCGCCGCCGTGGCGGCGGAGACAGCCCTGCGCTACACGGAGCCCAACCCGTGGATGATGCCCACCCGCCATGCCCTCGGTGCCCTCCTCCTGCAAGAGGGACGGCTCGAGGAGGCCGAGGAACACTACCGCGCGGACCTGGCCCGCTACCCCGGCAACGGCTGGGCCCTGCACGGACTGGCCGAGTGCCTCGAGCGCCAGGGCGACCCGACGGCAGCCGCCGCGACCCGAGCCCAATTCGAGTCGGCCTGGAGCGAGGCCACGGTCGAGATCGCGGCCTCCTGCTTCTGTCGGACGAGCTGAACTGCCCTGGCGGACAGGACCGCCGGTACCGTCGACGCTGCCTCTCGGGGGGCTCAGTGACCCAGCTCGTCGCCCTCGGCGGCGTCGGGTGACGCGAGGCGCACCAGGGGGGTGACCGCTCCGCTCTCCGAGCCGGGGAAGACGTAGACGGCCCCGGCTTCGAGGAAGCCGTCGACCCGGGCCTGGTCCGCGCCGGCGACCAGCTCGAGGTCGCCGTCCCCGGTGACGTCCGCCAGGACCAGGCCCTGGCCCTCCGAGAGCCGGCCGAGTTCGTCGCCGAAGGCGGCCCCCGGCACCTGGTGCACCTGGTCCGCGTCGGCGTCGCCGAGGAGACCGGGGCCGCCGAGCCACACGAAGAGAGCGCCCAGCAGTGCATTCTGGCCGAGCGAGGCTCGGTAGCTCTGGGAGACCACGTCGAGCGTTCCGTCGCCGTTGGCATCCGCGAGCTGTAGCACCTGCCCCGAGCCACTGCCCAGGTACTCGCTGAAGCCCGCCCCCGAGTGGAACAGCGTCGCGGTCGGTGCCGGCGCCCCGCTGAGCTGGTTCCCGCCTGCCCAGAGGTAGAAGGCCCCGGCGTCCGTCATGACGTCCGGTCGTGCGAGGGAGGACGCGATCACGACGTCGCGCACGCCATCGCCCGTGACGTCCCCGGTGACGACGGGGAAGGAGGGGGTGCCGATCAGCCCCAGGGCGACGGCGCTCGGGGCGCTCAAGGTCGCGTCCTCGCACTTCGCACCGCGCAGGCCGTTGCCGCCGTGCCACAGGTAGGCCGCTCCGACGTTCTCCACGTTACCCATGTCGACCCGGTCCGAGACCGCGAGGATGTCAGCGATGCCGTCCCCCGTGAGGTCCTCCACGTACAGGCCGCGGCTGGGCACGTTGTCGTTCTCGCTCGGGGTCTCGACCCGGCCGCGGGCCGTGAAGGACACGATCCCCGAGAGGCCGGGCGCCCCTTCCCAGACGAAGATCGCGCCTGCGTTCTGCACCCCGCTGGAGCGTGCCAAGGGCGTGGCCGAGATCAGGTCGAGCTCGCCGTCGCCCGTCACGTCCGCCAGGTGGAAGCCCTGGACGCCGAGGGACGAGTAGCGGTGCGTCGCCGGGTCCAGGAAGGTCGCCGTCTCGGTCACGTCGCCGACCAGGGTCGGCCCGCCCGACCACAGGTAGTGCGCTCCCGCGCCGTCGAAGGAGCGCGTCGAGCCGCCGATCACGTCCGTGATTCCGTCCTGATCCAGGTCGGCCAGCTGCGCGCCGCCGGGGAGGATCAGGGGGCCTGTGGGCGTGGCCGTCGTCGCCCGCAGGGTGGCGTGGGGCGCGACGGCGCCCGTCAGGCTGCTGCCCCCGGCGAAGACGTAGAAGCGCCCGGTCTGGCCCCCGGCGCGCCCCGAGCTGGTGAAGATGTCGAGCACGCCGTCGCCGGTCAGATCCGCGAAGCGGATGCCCTCCGCGCTGCCACCCATGCTGTCGTTCTCGGCGGCGCTCGGGTTCGACAGGACGGCGGTCGCGGCGGGGTTGTTGCCGCTCAGGGACGGACCGCCCTTCCAGACGACGATCTCGCCCACGTCGCGCAGGCCGCCACGGTCGGCGCGGCTGCAGCCCACGATCAGGTCCGGCCGGCCGTCCCCGGTGACATCGGCCACGCGCACGCCCTGGGAGAACGACAAGGTGCTGAAGGGCGCGATCAGCCAGCCGAAGCTGTCCTCCCCGTGGGCGTCGGGGCGGCGCACGCTGGCGCGCGCCGCGGGGCTGCCCGCCAGGCCCGGACCGCCCTCCCAGATCACGACCCGTCCCGCGCGCGGCAGGCCCGGGCCGGCGGAGGCCGAGGAGGCGCAGGCGATGATGTCCCGCGTCCCGTCGCCGACGAGGTCGGCCAGGACGATGGCGAGGCCCGCGCCGGCGCCCAGGAAGAAGCCCTGGCCGGCGTTCGGCGCGACGAGGGTGGCGAAGGGCGCGCTGACCCCGGCGAGCCCGGCTCCGCCCTTCCAGACGTAGATCGCGCCGGCACCGAAGACTCCCCCGGGATCGGCGACGCTCGAGCCGATGATGACGTCGAGCACGTCGTCACCGTCGACGTCGGCCAGCTGGAGCCCCTGTCCCGTCACCTGCCCCAGGCGATCGTCCGCCACGGCTCCGGGGACCTCGAGGGTCGCGCTCGGGGTTCCGATTGGCGTGGACGTGCCCGCCCAGACGAACGCGCGACCGGTGTTCGAGATGGCCCCGGTGTCCGCCAGGCGTGAGATCGCGACGACGTCGAGCACGCCGTCCCCCGTGACGTCGCCCACGGCGATCCCGGTGTGCTTGACCTGACCCTCGACGCGCAGGTCGAGGTGCAGGCGTGAGCTGAGGGGCGGGGTGGCGTTGTCCGTGGCCTCGAAGACGAGGCGCCGTGCGCCGCCGTACTCCTGGGTCGCGAGCCAGGTCAACGTGGCCTCCACCGTCGACCCTCCGTCCGACGGATCGAAGTGCGAACGGGGCGGAGGGTTCAAGAGCCGCAGGCTCACCCCCTGGCCTTCGCGGTCGTGGGCCCGAAGCGTCACGCGCAGGGTCTCACCCACCAAGAGCACCGTGTCGCCCGATCCGCTTGCGCCCTCGAGGCTGAGCACCGGGGCGCGGTTGAAGCCCTGGGGCGGGGCGGGGTTGCCCGGCGGCAGGGAGGTCGTGCCCTGGGGCGACGCGCCGGCCAGGGAGACGAGGGCGAGGGAGAGGCAGAGGTGGGGGAGACGCAGCATGATTTCTCCTCGGAGAGACGGGGGCGGGTTCCGCCCCTACAGGGTCACCGCCGGGCGCGAATCGTTCAGGGAATTGTGCGCGGCGCAGCGCTGCCTAATTGGCAGGGGCGTGTGGGCGGGTTCCGGCGGGCTGCCAGAATGGCGCGAGATGGAGGCGTGCCCTGGTGGCTAAGTCATTGTATTGCAGGTGCTTATGTCAGTGCAGCGCGGGTGGCATGGACTTTGTTCTCTGCGTGGCGTCTAGCGCCCGGCGCGCCGCACCTGCGGGCGCGCGCAACGAAAACAATCTCCATGAGCAAGAGCAAGATCATCGGCATCGACCTGGGCACCACGAACTCCGTCGTGGCGGTCATGGAAGGGGGCGAGCCGCAAGTCATCACCAACCTCGAGGGTAGCCGCACCACGCCCTCCGTCGTGGCCTTCGCCAAGGACGGCTCGCGCCTGGTCGGCGCGCCGGCCAAGCGCCAGGCCGTGACCAACCCCACGAAGACGATCGCCTCGATCAAGCGCTTCATGGGTCGGCGTCACCACGAGGTCGATTCGGAGGAGAAGAAGGTCGCCTACCCCCTGGTCGGCGGCCCCGAGGACCTGGTCAAGGTCGACATCGACGGCAAGCAGTTCTCGCCGCCCGAGATCAGCGCCATGGTCCTGTCCTACCTCAAGGAGGCGGCCGAGGCGCACCTGGGTGAGTCGGTCGATCGCGCCGTGATCACGGTGCCGGCCTACTTCAACGACAGCCAGCGACAGGCGACCAAGGACGCCGGCGCCCTCGCCGCCCTGACCGTCGAGCGCATCTTCAACGAGCCCACGGCGGCCACCCTGGCCTACGGTCTCGACAAGAAGAAGGAGGGCAAGGTCGCGGTCTACGACTTCGGCGGCGGCACCTTCGACATCTCGATCCTCGAGATCGGTGACGGCGTGTTCGAGGTGCTGGCGACCAACGGCGACACGCACCTGGGCGGCGACGACCTGGACGAGGAGCTGATCGACTTCGTCGCCTCCGAGTTCCAGAAGGAGAGCGGCATCGACGTGCGCCAGGACCCGATGGCCCTGCAGCGTCTGAAGGAGGCCTGCGAGAAGGCCAAGATCGAGCTCTCGAGCGCCACCCAGACTGACATCAACCTGCACTTCATCACCGCGGATGCATCGGGCCCCAAGCACCTGACGCACACCCAGAGCCGGTCCAAGTTCGAGTCCCTGATCGGCGCCCTCGTCGAGCGCACCGTGCAGCCCTGCTTGCAGGCGCTCAAGGATGCGGGCCTCGACCCGAACGAAGTGGACGAGGTGCTCGTGGTGGGCGGCTCGACCCGCGTGCC
>JAJFFA010000875.1 GCA_021776885.1 Planctomycetota bacterium | reverse complement strand
GTCGTGATGCCGGCGCGGTCGACGCTGTCGAGGGCCTCGCGACCGAGGACGGAGAGGTCGATCTTGGCCGTGGTCTGGTAGCTGGCGAGCTCGCCCGGCAGGTCGAGGCCGGCGCGGCCCTGACGCACGCGCTCCTCGATGCTGCTCCAGACGTGCATCGAGAGCTCCTTCTGATGGCTGGTGAAGAGCGGCGTCAGGTCGGAGTGCACCAGGTCCTCGAGGCTGGCGTCGTTCTGGAACCAGGCCTCGAGCGCGGCGTCGATCGCGCGCACCGTCTTGCCGGCGACGTCCTTGGCCTGGGCTTCGAACTCCTGGGCCAGCTGGGCCTCGAGCTCGGTCAGCGCGCCGGCCCAGTCGAAGGCGGCCAGCCGCTCGGCGGCGGCCAGGCGCCGACTGACCTCGGCCCGGTCGCGCTCGAGGGCGTCGCTCTTGCGTCGCACCTGGGCGACGGCCCGTTCTCACAGGCGTCCTGGGTCTCGGTCAAGAGAGTCGTGGCGCGTCGCAGGCTGTCGCCCAGGAACGAGACGAGGTAGTCGGTGCTGTTCAGGTACTCGGTGAGGTCGTTCTGGAACGCGTCGAAGTTCGAGCGGCCGTGGAACTCGTCCTCCGCGCTGGCGGACTCGAGCGCCTGATCGGAGCGCAGGATGCCCTGGTTCGACTGCAGCCGCCCGGCGGCGGCGCCCAGCAGGTCGACGGGGTAGATGCGCAGGCGGCCTTCGTCCGCGGCGGCCTTCAGCGGCGCGCTCATGGCCAGGTTCTCGAAGGCCTCGATGATGCGCAGCGGGTCCTCTTGCTCGAGGCTCGGGACGAGCTTTCCGTCCGGAGACAGGTCGCGCTTGGTCGTGTCGAGGTTGACGACGAGGAAGATGCGGTTGAAGAGCTCGAGCAGCTCCGTGAACTCCTGGAAGACCTGCTCGAGGAACAGGTTGTCGGACTTGACCACGAAGATCGCGCAGGCGGCGACGTTGCGGAAGTCGCGCGTCATGCGGTCGTAGCCGAACTTCATGCGGCTGTAGAGCCCGGGCGTGTCGACCAGCACCGCGCCGGACTCGGCCAGGTCCTTGGCCGGCACCTTCACGTCCACGCGCCGGATGGCTGCGGTGAAGTCGATCGACGGGTCGAAGGCCTCGCCCGCGGTCTCGGCCTCGCGGATGCGGTCGGCCAGGTCCGTGTGGGCGCGGGCGATGTGCATGCGCAGGGCGGCCGGGTCCGCGAAGCTCTTCTTCGAGCTGCGGTAGTCCTGCACCACGAACTCGCGCTTCTCGGCGTGGGACACGTAGACCATGCAGGGGTAGGCCGGCAGGCTGGTGACCTCGCTGACGTAGGCCCCGCTGAGCCCATTCATCAGGGTCGACTTGCCGCTCTTGAGCGGGCCGAAGATCAGCACGTAGGCCTGCTGCTCGGCGACCTTGTCCGCCAGCACCTGCATCTGATGCCCCAGGTCGGCGAGCTGCGCGCGCAGGGCGGGACCCGGAAGGTCCGGGTCGACCCCGGAGAGGACTTGCGCCGAACGGCCGAGGGGGCCCTGGAGCGGGCGAACGACGCCCTCGAACTCCTCACAAAACTGACTGAGCAAAGTGCGCATGGCGATGGGTCCCTGGGGGCTGCCTGTTCCCCGCGGATAGAGGCGTCGGTGGCGACCGCCGGGCCGTTCCCGGCGGAGTCGCGCCTCTGTGCGCACTCCACACAATGGAGAGGGTGCTGTCGAGTCCTGTCTACCAGGAGTAGTGGGCATACAGCGTGATCGCGGCCGAATCTCCCGATCGAGGGAACGACGTTTCTCGGCACGGCTGCGGCTTCCTATCTCTGGACCCCGGGAGCGCGGTCCGACATTCGTGTGCGCCGCCGTCGACGCCAGCGTTAACCTGTCGCGCACATGGGCAAGGGAAGCCAGAACGAGCGCATCGACGTGCGCAAAGTGGCCGCGCGCGCCGCCGCCCGTGCCCTGGGCGGCACGGCGGGCGATGCCTCCGCCGACCTCGTCACCGCGACCTGCCTCGAGGGCTACGCGCGGGGCGATACGCTGTGCATTCGGCCCGACGCCCGGGTCACCCCCCTGGCGGCCGACGAGGCGCGCCGGCGCGGTGTTCGCATCGTCGTCAGTGCCACGCCCGGGGCGCTGCATGCGTCGCTGGGCGGCGCCTCCCTGGTCATTGCGATCGGGGCGGACCACGGGGGCTTCGAGCTGAAGCAGGCCCTGTGTGGCGTCCTGACCGACCTGGGTCACCGCGCCAAGGATCTCGGGACCCATGACACGGGCTCGGTCGACTACCCCGACTTCGCCCAGGCGGTCGCGGAGGAGGTGGCCCGTGGCGCCGCCGACCTGGGCGTCTGCGTGGACGGCGCGGGGATCGGCTCCGCGATGACGGCCGGCAAGGTCCCCGGGATCCTGGCCGCGACCTGCTGGAACGAGGCGAGCGCGCGCAACGCCCGCGAGCACAACCACGCGAACGTCCTCTGCCTTGGCGCCGGCTTCCTCGAGCCGGGCCCCGCGGCGGGGGTGCTGAATGCTTTCCTGACGACCGGCGCTGGTGCGGGACGCCACGCGCGACGCGTGGACAAGATCCGCGCTCTCGAGCGCCGACACACCCGCGAGGTCGAGACGCGATGAAGGCCCTTCCCGATGCGCTGACCCTGGAGAACCTCCTGGCCGAGGTCGGCGAAGCGATCCTCGCTGGACGCCTCGACGCGGCTGCCTTGAGGCGCGCAGAGGCAGCGGGTGCCCACGACGCGGGGCCCTACTGGGGCTCGGGGGCGGGGGGCGGCGTGCTCGCCGCCGCTCACATGCAGGGCCTGGTCAGCGCGGGGGCCTGTCGCCTGGGCGTGTGCTGCCCCGATCCGCTGCGTGTGGGCGACCTGGCCAGCTACCTCGACCACACCCTGCTCAAGCCCGAGGCGACCGTCGCGGAGATCGATACCCTCTGCGCCGAGGCCATCGAGCATCGCTTCGCCTCGGTCTGCGTCAACGGCCAGTGGGCCGCGCGCTGCGCCGAGATCCTGTCGGGTTCGGGCGTCCTTTGCTGCGCCGTGGTGGGCTTTCCCCTGGGCGCGATGCCCTCGGAGGCGAAGGCCTACGAGACCAGCCGTGTCGTCGAGGACGGCGCCTGCGAGGTCGACATGGTGATCCCGATCGGCTCCTTGAAGTCGGGCGACGACGCCTACGTGCAGCGCGACATCGCCGGCGTGGTCGCTGCGGCGCACCGCGGGGGAGCGCGGGTGAAGGTGATCTTCGAGACGGCCCTGCTCGAGCCCAGCGAGATCCGCCGCGCCTGTGAGCTCGCGGTGCGCGCTGGCGCCGACTTCGTGAAGACCTCGACCGGCTTCTCCAAGGGCGGCGCGACGATCGAGGACGTGCGCTTGATGCGCTCGGTCGTCGGTCCCTCCGTCGGCGTCAAGGCGGCGGGCGGCGTACGCGACCGCGACAGCGCCGAGGCCATGATCGAGGCCGGAGCGACGCGCATCGGCGCGTCGGCGGGGATCGCGATCGTGCGCGGCGAGACGAGCGGGTCGTCCTACTAACCTGTTCGGGCCAGCTCGGCTGTAGTCCGTCAGCCGCTGCCGCTGACGTGCACCAGGAGCTGCCGGCGCTGCGGGTGGGTGCGGTGCTCGGCGAGGTACAGGCCCTGCCAGGTTCCCAGGGCCAGCTGGCCGCCCACGATCGGAATCGTCTCGGACGTGCGCGTGACGGCGCTGCGCAGGTGAGCGGGCATGTCGTCGGGGCCTTCGGCCGTGTGGCTGTAGGGGGGGTCGCCGCGGCCGTCCGGGGCGAGCCGCTCGAGCCAGGCCAGGAGGTCGCGCTGGACGCTGGGGTCCGCGTTCTCCTGGATCACCAGGCTGGCCGACGTGTGGCGGCAGAAGACGACGCACAGGCCCGCCTTGATGCGCGCCGCCGCGACGCAGCGTGCCACCTCGGCGGTCACGTCGATCAGGCCGCGACCAGCGGTCTCGACGGTCAGTTCTTCCTGGAACACCTGCACGGCAGGCCGGGGCGGTGTGCTGCTTGAACGAGAGGAAGTCCTGCCTCCTCAGCAGAACTTCCCGTCGAACAGTTGCTGGGCGATCAGGAACTCGTCGGGTTCCTTCTCGTCGGTGGGACAGGCGAAGCTGACCTGGGTCGGGTCGACGTCTTCGGCCACCACGGCGACCTTGCAAATGCGCAGGGCGTCGAGCACGCGGTCCTCGAGGCGCCGGCCAGCGGGCTCCTGGAAGACGAACTCGGCGGTGCCGGAGCAAACCACGCTCGGGTCGACCTCGGGCCGCTCCGAGGGTCCCACGGTGCGGATGCGTGCGGCGTGGGGACCCGGCGTCCAGACGGGTCGCGCGAAGAGGCCCCAGAGCCGGGTGCCGTCGTAGGAGCGGGTCTGGAACTCGACCACGTTCTTCCCACTGCCCGAGAGATCGTGGCGCGGCATGAAGAGCGTGCTGTGACGAGTTAAATCCAGCTCCTGCAGGCGGTTACGCCAATAGGACGGCTCCATGAGGAGAGGGTGTACGGCTTTGCGCGCCTGCATGCGTGCCGTGAGAGCCCGAACGATCGGCCAGGCGAACGGGAAAAGCCCGAGATTTCGGGCGCCCGGGCGGATGGGGTGGCCGTTGTTACTGGGTGGCTAACCCCGCCTCCTACTCACGACCTGGTGCTTTAACTGCACCTTAAGCGACTGTACGCCAAGAGGTAAGGATTGAGCTTCGTCCCCCCGATCGAAAGCGATTGCCCTAGCATGGCGCGCGCGGACCGGCCAGCGTCCGCGCCAAGATCGGACAACCACCCCCGGCGCGGAGGGAGGGCGTGCCCGTGGAGCATCCCCCGTCTCTTGCGTCGTGATCCGGGATCGAATCCCCCTCGCACGACTCAATTAAAGGATAGGGCCATGCAATCCATCGCGGCTCGGATCGCCGCTCGCCCCCGCGCGGCACTCGCCCTCGGGGCGACGACCCTCGCCCTGGCGAGCTCGACGGCGTTCGCTTCGAACCCGACCTCCGCCACCCCCAGCGCTCACGACGGGGCCCCTGCGCTCTTCTTGCGCGGTGAGCGCGTCATCCTGAGCCCGGGCGAGGTGCTCGAGAACGCTCAGGTCCTGGTCGAAGAGGGCGTGATCGTCGCCGTCGGCACGGACCTCGAGAAGCCCGAGGGGGCGCGCGAGCTCTCCGGGGCCGTCGTCTGCGCCGGCTTCGTCGACGCCTGGTCGACCCTGGGCCTGGTGGGCGACGCGATCGGGGACGACGGGACCAGCGCGGCCTCGCGCACGGTCGATGCCCTCGACCCCTACGCCGTCCTGCACCTGCGCGAGGACGCCCTGCGCGCTGGCGTCGTGGCCGCCCGGCTGCAGGCCGGGCCGCGGGCCAAGATCGGCGGCATCTCCGCCGTGTCGCGCATGGCCCCCGGCCTGGACCGCTCCCATGCGGTCCTGATCGAGGATGCCGCGGTCGGCGCCGTGATCGGCGTGGCTCCGGGGTCGCGCTCGCTCGACATCTTCGAGCGCCTCGAGCAGGTGGACAAGCTCGTCGGCGAGATCCAGAGCGGCGCCAAGTACCGCGAGGACCACAAGGAGTACGTCACCGAGCTCGAGGAGTGGAAGGCGGCGATCACCGAGAAGGAAGA
>JAJFFA010000874.1 GCA_021776885.1 Planctomycetota bacterium | reverse complement strand
CGCCGTCCGCGAAACGCAGGCGCTCGCAGCCGATCAGGAGGTCCGTGCCGTCGCGCCCCGCGACCTGGTCGACGACCCGCAATCCCTCCGGGGTCGAGTGCAGGGCGTAGTCGGCGCGCGGCCCGCTGAAGACGGCCACGTCCTCCCCGCCGCCGCCCTCCAGGTGGTCGTCGCCCGGGCCGCCCTCCAGCACGTCGTTCCCCTCCGCGCCGAAGAGGCGGTTGGCGTGCTCGTTGCCCACGAGCTCCGCGCCGTGGCTGCCGCGCAGGCGTACGTCGCGCAGGTGCTGGGAGCGCAGGGTGTAGGGAAGGGCCGGGTCGTAGCGCAGAGAGAAGCGACCCTCGAAGTCCTCCGGCAGCTCCGCCGTGTAGGTCAGGTGCGGGGGCAGGAAGGCCTCGACCAGGGCGAAGGCGGTCGGGTCGACTTCGGCCAGGCGCTGGCGCGAGTCCGCCGGGAACGCGCCGAAGTGGGACGTCCCCGGGGGCAGATCGGCGGGGTCGATCGGCTCGCCCTCGTAGCGCTTGGGGCGCACGGCCCACAGGTCGAGGTAGTTGTCGTACGCCGCGGCGATGTACTCGTAGCGGAAGCTGTCCGGCTCGTCCTCGGGCCAGGGCTTCCACGAGCCGCGACGAGCCGCCGCGGCCGAGGCGTGGGCGATGGCGTCGTCGTAGCCGCGCAGGGCCGGGCGGATGCCGTACTGGTGCACGAGGTGGAAGATCTCTTCGAAGGCCGCGTCGCGGGTGACGCAGCCCATGTAGTCGGGACTGCCCTCCACCGGGCACTCGTTCGCGCGCAGGTCCTGGAGCGCCAGGTCGAGGTCGCCGAGCGGGCCGTCGAAGGCGCGGCGCATCGCGCGCTCGTCGTCGAACAGGACCAGGGTCGCCCGGGCCGCCGCCATGGCGTTGGCCACGCCGCTCTTGTCGCTGCCCAGGGGCGTCCCGGGGGCATCGGTCAGGAAGTGCTCCAGGATCGAGCGCGCGCGCACGATGCCGTCGGCGCTCCAGCCGGCCTGGGCCAGGATGTGGATCGGGTCGCCGCTGGGGGCGACGACGCGGGTGTAGTGCTCGAAGAGCCCGCGCAGGACCGGATGGGCACCCTCCGGGACGGGCAGGATGCCGCGCGGCGCGTGGGAGCTGTCGACGTTCGGCAGGGCCGGGCGCGCGCCGCTCGGGCCCACCTCGTCCGCCTCGGGACTGCCGCGGGCGTTGAGGCCGAAGCGCTCGATCTCGTCGCGGGTCATCCAGTGCATGTCCTCGCTGGGCGCCGCCTCGAGGGTGAACCAGTAGAAGTCCGCGGGGATCCCGAGCTCGGCGTAGTAGTCGAGGTAGGGCTCGTGGTCGGGGTGCTCCCGGGGCAGGTCGGAGGAGGGCACGTCGGCGCCCTCGGTCCAGGCGTGGACCCCGAGCTGGGCCCCGGCTTCGACCCGCCTGCGCTCGCCGGCGCAGAACAGCTCGACACCGCCCGACGAGATGATCCCGTCCGACGGCACCACCGTCGTGTAGCCCAGTCGGCGCACGAGCAGGCCGGCGCGCAGGTTGGCGAAGTCGTCGATCGATCCGGGCACGTCGCTGAAGACGATGCGGTCGACCTCGGGGTGCTCGAGGGCCAGGCGCAGGACCTTGCCCGGCAGGCTGCCATCGATGGTGCCGTCGATCAGGGCGCGGCGACCGCGCACCGTGAAGTGGGCTGCGTGCTCGTTGGCCAGGAAGGACTCGAAGACCTCGGCCAGGTCGAGGCTGCCGTTGCCGTCGAGGTCGTCCTCGTCGAAGTAGATGCGCTCCTCGTCCGGAATCTCGTCCCGGATCAGGAGCTGGTCCCCGTCCGCGTCGTGCTCGAGCAGGAACTCGCGCGCGTCGACCTCGAGGAAGTCGCGCAGGGTGCGCGGCCCCGGGGCATCGTCGAGCCAGGGGATCTCCTCGGCGACCAGCGCCGCCAGCTCGGCGCGGCTGGCCAGCCCGTCGCCGTCGGTGTCGGCGTCGCGCACCAGGGTCAAGAGCGCCTCCGCGCCCTCGTACGGATCGAGGCGTCCGTCCTCGTCGCTGTCGAGCAACCAGAGCAGGGTCTCGAGGCCGCGCGGGTCGCGCAGGGGGCGGGGTGAGTCCTCGCCGGCTTGGCAGGGTGCCGCGCTGCGGGCGAGGGGGGCGAGCGGAGCGGCGGCCGCGAGCAGCGCCAGGGCGAGCCGGGTCATGCCGCCCCCCCGTCGAGCCCGGACCAGGCGCCGCCGACGCAGGTCCCCGCGACGACGCGACCATCCGCGCCGAGCAGCGTGGCGGCCAGCAGGGTCTCGTCCGTGCAGCCGGCGAGGGCCGGGGCGCCGGTGTCGATGGCGACGAAGTCGGCCCAGGCTCCGGGTTCGATGCGGCCGACGTCGAGGCCCAGGGCGCGGGCACCGGCCCGCGTGCCCGCGTCCAGCAGTCGACGCCCCACGTCACCGACCGCGTCGCTGCACACGCCGCGCCGCTCGCGGGCCAGGCGCTGCACCAGCTCCATCCAGCGCAGCTCCTCGAGGAAGTCGATGCGCGCGTTGGAGTCGCTCCCGATCGAGACGCGCTCGCCATGGGCCAGCATGGCGGGCACGTCGGCGATCCCGTCCCCCAGGTTGGCCTCGGTCGTCGGGCAGAGGCAGACCCCCGCGCCGCGCTCGAGCAGGCGCTCGAGGTCCTGGGGGCGCGAGTGCGTGGCGTGCACCGCGGTGAAGGCGGCGTCGACCGCGCAGTGTTTCAGGACCAGCTCCAGGGGCGTGCAGCCGTAGGCCGCGAGGCAGTCCTCGATCTCGACGCGCTGCTCCTCGAGGTGCATGTGGAAGACGAGGTCGCGGGCGCGGGCCTCCGCGTGCAGGGCGGCCAGGGCCTCGGGGGGAGCCGCGCGCACGCTGTGGACCACGGCGCCCAGGCTCTGGGTGGCCGGGTCGAGCAGGCGCTCGAGGCGCTCCATCTGGGCCCAGTAGGTCGCCGGGTCCGGGGTGGCGAAGCGCCGCTGGGCCGGCTCGAGGGGCTTGCCGATCCCGCCGGTCTGGTAGTAGGTCTCGAGCAGCACCAGCCGCAGGCCGACAGCGCGGGCCGCCGCCAGGAGCGCCTCGTCGAAGGCGAAGTCCAGCTGCTCGGCGTCGGCGTGGTGCAGGTAGTGGAACTCGCCCAGGCTCGTGACCCCCGCGGCGCGCAGCTCACGGAAGGTCGACGACGCCAGGTCGAACATGCGCTCGGGGGTCATCTGTTCCACCAGCGCGTACATGCCCTGGCGCCAGGTCCAGAAGCTGCCCGCCCCCTCGGGGAAGACCTCGCCCACTCCGCGCAGGCCGCGCTGGAAGGCGTGGCTGTGGGCGTCGACGAAGCCGGGCAGCAGGGCGTGCCGCGCGAGGGGGCCGGCGGGCGCGGACGCGCCGTCGGCCCGGGCGGCGCCGGGTGCGCGCCCCACGGCCTCGATCCGGCCATGGGCATCGACCTCGATCCGGATCCCGCGCTCGAGGCGCTCTCCGGTCCAGGTCAGCAGGGGTTCGAGGGTCTGGGCGGGGGTCACGGCGCGTCCCGAGGGGCGACGAGGATAGCGCCGACCGGCGGCAGGAGAGCGGGATACGTTTCAGCGTTCCCGCTTTTCCTGGGTACACCGCATGCTCGACACCCTGTTCATCCTGCTCGCCG
>JAJFFA010000873.1 GCA_021776885.1 Planctomycetota bacterium | reverse complement strand
GGGGCCAGAGAGCCAACGGACGATGGCGACGGGAGCGGGCGGGCGGGCCCGAATTCTTGTCTGGCGCCGGGTCGCTGGGGCGCGAAGTTCTTGATTCCGGCGTAGGTGTTTCCTGGAGTTTGTTCGTTACGTTGCGCTGTCAGCGGCCGCCCGAGAAGCCCCCTCTCCGATCTCCAAGCCGCGCTCTGGGCCCGATAGCTCTCGTGGCGCGCGGCCTCGGCCCGCGGCAAGAGGGCGCGGAACGCTGCCTCGCTGGCGGCGGCGCCCATTCTGCCCGCGGCGTCAGCGCGCGTGCACCCACTCCGCGACCCGGGCCAGGCTCGCCGTGTCCAGGGCGTGGCCCAGGCCCTCGAGCAGGGTCACCGTCGCGTCGGGGTGGGCGCTCTGCTCCAGGGCCTCGCGCAGAGTCGCGGCGTTGCGCGGTCCGTCGACCAGGTGATCCTCCGCGCCGAAGAGCGCGAGGACGGGGACGCGCAGGGCGCGCCAGCTGGGCAGGGGATCGACGTCGCCGTTGAGTGCGTACCAGTGCCACTTCCAGTCGTCCTGCGTGCGCGGGAAGCCCTCGGCGACCCCACGGCCGGACCAGGGTCCGCTCAGGGCGGCGTCCAGGGCGGCGGCGTAGTCGGACCAGTTCGCGGGGTCGCGGCCATAGGCCATGGCGCGCTCCTGCAGGGCCAGGGCCTCTGCGACCTGCACCTCGTCCAGCCCCGCGCGCTGGGCCATGCGCTCGATCTCGTAGCTGCCCGACTCGCTGAGCGCGTCGACCCCGCCCGACAGGTTGACGACGAAGGCCGCTGCGTCGGCCTCGAGGGTCGCGGCCAGGGGGGCGATGCGACCGCCCTGGCTGATGCCGGCCAGGCCGACGCGACCCGCGTCGACCGCGTCGTGCCCGCGCAGGACGGCGGCGGCGGCCAGGGCATCGCGTCCCAGGGTCTCGAGGGAGGCCGTGTACCAGTCGCCCCGGGAACGGCCGCAACCGCGCTTGTCGGGCAGCAGCACGGCCAGGCCCGCCCGGGCCAGGCGGTCGCAGACGTAGAGGTCGTAGAAGTCGTCGGCGGTGTTCGGCCCGGAGCCGTGGATCCAGGCCACGCCGGGCAGGTCGCTGCCAGCGCTGGGCACGAAGAGCAGGCCGAAGAGGGGCGTGCCGTCCGCGCCCTCGTACTGTCGCGCCTCGACGGAGTAGGGACCGGGGACGCGCTCGAAGCGGCGCGGGACGCCGCCCTCTGCGCTCCACTCGCAGGCCACGGCCAGCCCGGCGTCGTTGCGCTCGAAGACGACCCGCTCGTCGATCTCGCCGGCGGCGTTCCAGCGGAAGAAGGAGCCGTCGGTCGCGGGCCAGCGCGTGCCGAGGGCGTGGCTGTCTCCCTCCAGGTCGGCGAAGAGCAGGCCGCCGTGGGCGCCCGGCGCGATCAGGCGCGGGGCCCCGTCCGGGGCGGCGTAGAAGCCGGCCAGGCCCTCGAGCTCGGGCGTGCCCGCGCAGCGCAGCAGGTAGAAGGGCAGCCCCTCGTGTTCGCCGACGAGGCGCAGGTCGTCGCTGGGGCAGTCGAGGTCGATGCGTCCGCCCTCGGGCGCCTCGATGCGCAGGCGCGACCTGCCCCCGACGCTGCGCTTGGCGGCTTCGAGGCGACGCCAGTCGCCGCTCAGCACCGCCGTGCCGTCGACCTGGTAGTCGTCGCCGCTGAGGACCAGCTGCACCTCGCGCAGGCGGCCCTCGATCGGGAGCTCGCCGGCCCAGCGCTCGAGGGTCGCCTCGGGCTCCTGCGTCGCGCCGACGCGCTCGCCGTACTCGGGGGTCCAGCGCAGGATGCGCTGCCGCGGATCGAGCTCGACCCGGCGCACCGCGAAGGGCAGCTCGAGGCGTGCCGTCGTCGTGTCCTCGATGCAGCGCAGGACCTCGGTCACCCGCTCGCCGTCCGGACCGAGGAGGTCGAGCTCCACGTCCAGGTCGTAGGCCGCGCCCGCCTGGGCCTGGGTCAGGCTGAGCTGCACGCCCCCCGGGGTCGCGCTCCAGGCCAGCTCGAGCTCGGGGGCGCCGGTGCGCTCGAGCCACTGCTCGAAGAACGTCTCGAGGCGCGCGTCGGGGGCCGCCGCGATGAAGGTCTCGCGCAGGGCGTCGAGGGACAGCTCGCGGCCCGCGAAGTCGGTCAGGATCCCGCGCAGGGTCGCGAAGAAGACCTCGTCCCCGATGCGCTGGCGCAGCATGTGGAAGACCCAGTGCCCCTTGGCATCCGAGAGGGTGTGGTGCACACCGCCGCTGCGCAGCTGGGCCAGGGGGATGTCCTGGCCGCGGCGCACGATGTCGAAGTAGCCCTTCGCGCACTGTCCGGGGATGTAGCCCAGGCGTGAGAAGCGCAGGAACGACGTGGCCGCCTCGTCCCCCTCGAGGGCCTCGATCACGAGCACGGCGCCGTACTGGGCCAGACTCTCGGAGCACAGGATCGAGGCGCGGCCCGTGGTGCCGACGCGGTTGCCCCACCAGGCGTGACCCATCTCATGGCCGAAGAGCGCCAGGTTGCCGTCGGGCCAGCCGAAGAACTCGGGCTTGACCATGATGAAGCCCTGCTCGGACGAGGCGCCGAACTGGCCCAGGGACTCGGGCACCTCGGCGATGCCGTAGGTCGTGTAGGGATAGGGCCCGAGGCGACTCTCGAGGGCTTCCAGTACGCGCGCCAGCACGGCGGCCTGGCGCGCGGGCTCCTCGCCCTTGGAGCCGAGGCGGTGCACCGAGATCGAGCGCTCGCCCACCGTGTGGGTGGCCGAGGTGAAGGGGCCGGCCACGAAGGAGCGCGCCAC
>JAJFFA010000872.1 GCA_021776885.1 Planctomycetota bacterium | reverse complement strand
GTCAGGGCGGCGAGCGACGCGCCGACCAGGGCCTCCATCTCGACCCCCGTCCGCCCGCGGCAGGCGGTGCGGCAGGTGACCTCCAGGGCGTCGGGGCCCACGGGCTCGAAGAGGATTTCGATGTGGTCGAGGCCCAGGGGATGGCACATCGGGATCAGCTCACCCGTGCGCTTGGCGGCCAGGATCCCGGCGACACGCGCCACCTCGCTGATCGGCCCCAGTCCGCCCTTCGCGCCCTCGCCCGCGCCGACCCGCGCCAGGACCCCGGGCGGGAAGACGATCCGCGCTCGGGCCCGGGCGCTGCGCTGGGTCACGGCCTTGGGGCCGACGTCGACCATGCGCGCGCGCGGCGCGTCCGTGCCGGCCGCCCCGGCCTCGAGGTGCGACAGGTCGGGATCCAGGGGCGGTTCAGCGCTCCCGAACTCGGCTTCTGCGGGCGACATTGGCGTTCGAAACGGGGTGCTCTTTGGGCTAACGATCAGGGGGGAGTATGAATTCGGTACCCCTCCCACGCACCCCAGAGTCGCAGCGTAGAGTGACCCCCGGCGGAAACCCTCGCCCCCTGGGGCGGCCCGCGACGATAGCGAAATCGAGAGCTCCCCGTACCACCCGAGCGAAACGCATGCGCCAACCCCTTCGACCGACGCTCCTCCAAGCCTCCCTGCTTGCGGCCCTGGTCGCCGCCCTGGCCGCCCCGTCGACCCTGGCCGGTCCCGGCGCCAGCGACCTCGAGGAGCTGATCCAGGAGCGCGCGCGGGCCGCGGCCGAGCTCGAGCTCGAGTCGGTCTGGCGTGAGGCGCGGGCCCTGGCGGCCCTGGGCGACGAGGACGGAGCCGCCTTCGACGCGGCCGTGGACCGCGCCCTGGCGAACGCCGACGACTACGCGCCGCAGGGCGTCCTGTTCCTGTGCGCGACCCGCCTGTCCGGGGAGGACATCGACTACGAGCTCCTGGTCGAGGCCACCGCGCCCCTGCTCGGGGCCCGCGACGAGCTGACCGTCGCCGTCTGTGAGCTCTTCGGGGACAAGTCCCTGATCGGCCCCCTGGGGGACGAGCTGCGCGAGGACCTGGCCGAGAAGTTCGTCGAGCTGGCCCGCGACGGGGCCCGCACCCCGGCCGTGCGCGCCGCCGCGGCCGTGGCCGCCTTCGACATCGGCCTGGGGCGCCAGGTCAGCGCCGCGCGCGCCGTGCTCTACGACTTCCTCGAGTCCGCCGACCCCGACCTGCGCGCCCGCGGCGCCCTGTCCTTCGGCCAGCTCGGGATCATCCACGAGGTCTCCGGGGTCGAAAGCGAGCTCGCCCGCCTGGCTCCCCTGCCCGGCGAGGCCGGGCGCCTGGCCCGCGCCTATATCGAGCGCCTCGAGTACCAGCGCCACAAGGAGACGGAGCTGCAGCGCGCCTACCAGCGCCTGTCCCGCGCCACCGAGTCCGGCGCTGTGGCGGACAAGGAGCTGCTGCGCGTCGAGCAGGTGCTGCAGTACGTGAGTCGCTTCCACATCGAGGGCGACAAGGTCTCGCGCGAGGATCTGATCGAGGCCGCCCTGAACGGCATGCTGCGCAGCCTCGACCGGCACTCGGCGTACTTCGGACCGGACGTCTTCAAGCGCTTCGAGCAAGACCTCGAGGCCGAGTACGGGGGCATCGGCGCCTACGTGCGCGAGGACCCCGAGGACAGCCTGTTCACGATCACGCGTCCGATCTACTCGGGTCCCGCCTACAAGGCGGGCCTGTACACCGACGACAAGATCGTGCGCATCGAGGACTGGCCGACGATCGGCGAGAACACCGACGACATCATCAAGCGCCTGAAGGGTCGCCCCGGCTCCGACGTCACGCTCTACATCTGGAAGCGCGGCATGGACCCGGGCCTGATCGAACGTCCGACGGAGGACATGAAGGTCGTCCTGCAGCGCGACCGCATCGTGATCCCGCCGGTCCAGGCCGAGATGCTGCCGGGCAAGATCGGACTGATCGAGCTGACGGACTTCACTCGCGTCGCCAGCCAGGAGCTGGCCAAGCGCATCGAGACGCTCAAGGCCGATGGCATGCGCGGCCTGATCCTGGACCTGCGCAACAACTCGGGCGGATTGCTGACCGAGGCGCGCAACGTGGCCGACCTGTTCCTGCCGAAGGGCAAGCTGGTGGTCAGCACCGAGAACCGCGTGGAGCGCGTGCGCCCCTACGAGACGGCCGGCCCCTCGCTCTTGCCCGAGGACATGCCGATGGTCGTGCTGATCAACCGCTTCAGCGCCTCCGCCGCCGAGATCGTCCCCGGCGCCCTGCAGGACCACGGACGCGCGAAGCTCGTCGGCCAGCGCAGCTTCGGCAAGGGCTCGGTGCAGAACCTGATTCCGATCCCCCTGCCGGGCGAGGACGACGACCGCTACGCGGACGAGAACCAGAACGGTCGCTACGACAACTGGGAGACGATCACCACCGACTACAACGGCAACGGCGAGTTCGACTTCGCCCCGCGGGTGAAGATGACGGTCGAACGCTACCTCTTGCCGACCGGGCGCTCGATCCACCGCGAGCTGGACAACGAGGGCAACATCCTGAACGCCGGCGGCATCGACCCGGACATCTCGGTCACGGCGCGGCGCTGGCCCCAGTGGCGGCTCGAGGAGATGCTGCGCCTGCAGCGCGAGCGTCAGATCCAGAACTGGGCCCAGGACCAGTACGGGCGGCACCAGGAGCTCTTCGCCACCCTGGCCTACGGCGACCAGGACGACACGAGCTTGTACCCGGACTTCGCCGAGCTCTATGCCAGCCTGGACACGGTCCTGCCTGAGTCGGACGTGCGCTTCCTCTTGCGCCGCGAGGTGCGGCGCCTGGTCCAAGACCAGCGCGGCGAGGCCTTCCCCCAGGGCGACTATCAAGAGGACGTCCAGCTGCAGGAAG
>JAJFFA010000871.1 GCA_021776885.1 Planctomycetota bacterium | reverse complement strand
TGCTGGGCCGAGACCACGCCGGCCAGGTTCGCCAGCTGCTGCAGGTTGTGCATCCGAACCAGGTCCGGGCTGTCCGCAGCGGCCTGCAGAAAGACCGCGCTCGTCGCCAGGGTGAAGCCCTCTTGCTTCGAGGGCCGCGGCGACAGGCTCTCGCGCAGGCGACCGCGCGCGGCCACGACGCTGCGTGCCAAGCGCCCCGGGTCTCCATCGCAACAGGTCAAGAGGGCCACCTCGTCGTAGTCGTCGCTGCCCATCCACAGCCCCTGGTCCTTGAAGGCCGTGTAGATCTCGCGGAAGCGGCGCGCCACCGTCCCCTCGGAGGAGGCCGCGAAGTACAGCAGGTGCGAGGCGAGCTGCAGCGGGTTGCCCGCTCCGAAGGAGCTGCGGCGCAGGGCGGAGTAGATGCCCTCGACCCGCTTGATGACGTCCTCGACCGAGGCCTCGGTGCCCGACAAGAGGGCCGCCGTGGCCAGGTCGTCCCGGCCCGTGAGGAACGGGTGATGCTGCTTCATGCCGGCGTAGCAGGAGGCCAGGCGCCGCACCCGCGACTCGTCGGGCAGCCGATCCGGCGCTTCGTGCATCAGGACCAGGGTGGCCAGGGCCTCCTCGACCTCCCCACGCGGGAGCTTCTGCGCGCGGAAGTGCTCGCGGGTGGCCTTCAGCACGTGCAGGAAACGACGCCCGTCAACACCGAGGCGCAGCAGGCCGGCGGCGGTGCAGAAGCGCACATCGCTCTTCAGGCTGCTGTACCAGGGCAGGCAGGCCTTGAGCTCCTCGGCGCGGGTGAAGAGGCGGCGCACGATCTCGCGCTCGTCCCCCGGGACGCACAGCAGCCCGACCGCGGCGAAGCGCAGCATCGACCAGTCGTGGAACCAGCGCTTCTCTGCGGCCAGGGCCGGCGACAGCTCGAGCAGGCGGGCGAGGGGATCGGCAGGGATGGTCTGGGACGGCATGGCGCTGACCCTACCCGGATCCGGGTCGGGTATTCGGAGATCGGCCGAGGTTGTCGTCGGCGGGGGCCCGCGGGTCCGCTAGCGAGCGCTCAGCTGCGCTTGAAGGACAATCCGGCCAGGTGCTCGGCCAGGGCCGTCGCGCCGCGGCTGCCCGGGGGGCGGAAGTGCCAGTGGCGGATGCCGCTCTCGAGGCTCAGAAAGGGGTCCAGGGCCTCGTAGCCGCGCGCACGCAGGCCGACCTCGAAGCGGTCCGCCTGCTCCGGATCGCGGCTGCTGAAGCGGATGGTCTTGTGCTCCGTCAACTCGACCACCCCACCGCCCTCGGCCTGCATGGTCAAGCTCACGAAGCCGCTCTGCAGCGAGTCCTCGAGGTTCTCCGCGACGTGTTCGTCGATGGCGCTGGCCGTCTTCAGCCGGGCCGTGCTCCAGGTGACGTCCTCGGGGCTACGCTCACCCATGGCGTGGATCGTGTAGCGGAAGGCCTCGAAGGGCTCGAAGCCCGCGAGCATCTCGGCCAGCTCCGGCCACAGGACCCCGGCCGGCAGGTTGACCTCGAGCCGCGAGAGCGGCCCGTCCGGATCGCTCGACTCCTCGCGCCGGAACCCGATCTGGATCTCCGCCGCGTCCCGCGCCCCGGTGCGGCAGGAGGCGATCACCCCGTGGGGCAGCTCCATCCCCGACGCCCCCACCGGGCAGGGCTCGCGCAGGTCGGCCCAGAACACGTCGCCGTCGCTGGAGGGCGCGATGTCGGCCACCACGCGCGAGAGGTGCGCCTCGGTGAAGGGGTCGCCCTCGCGCCAGACGGGTCGCGTGAAGCCGTTGTCGAACGCAGCGGCACGCATCTTCTCGAGGGCGGCGCCCAGGTGAGCCTCCCGCGCCCAGAACACCTGCAGGAAGGGCTCCTGCGGGTGGCACTCCTCGATCAGACCGGTGAACAGCATGGGGGCTCGCGCGCCTCGACGGGCAAGGCGCACAGGATAGGGAAGGAGCCGCGCGCATTCCCGTCTCGATCAGCCTCTCGTCGGCGCCTTCCCGTGAGCAGCCCCCGAGCCGCCCCCAGCACCGCGCCGGGCCGCTGAAGTACGGAAAGACCGCCTCGCGGTCCCGGGTGCAGTGTTCCGCGGACTTTTGGACGGCTGGCACGCGGTGCCGTGGGCGGGCATGCTCCGAGCATGGCTCACTTCATACGCTGCGCCCTGCTGCTCGGCCTCGCCGCCTGCGTCGCCCCCGCTGCGCAGGTCGCCCAGATCCCCCAGGTTGCCCAGGTTGACTGGCCCCAGGGCTCCGGGCCGAACGGAGACTGGAGCGCGGCCGGCCCGCCGCCCCCGCTCACGTTCTCGGGCACGAGCGGCGAGAACATCCTCTGGCGCACGCCCCTGCCCGAGACCGGCCAGGGCGGAATCGCGCTGGTGGGCGGGCGCGTCTTCGTCGCCACCTTGGCCGTGTGGGAGGGCGAGGGCCTGAGCGCCGAGGACGCCGCAACGTACGCCCATGCGATCGAGAAGCGCACGGTCGTCGGCAAGCACATCGACGCCCACTGCCTCGACGCCGCGACGGGCGAGCTGCTCTGGACGCGGCGTCTCGAGGGGCTCGTGCCCTCGATCTACAGCTACCCCTTCTCCGACGCCACCAGCGCCTCCCCCGTGGCCAGCAGCGAGCACGTCTGGTTCACCAACGCGGGCGGGCGCGTGGCCTGCTTCACCCACGCCGGCGAGCTCGTCTGGCAGCGCGACTTCGTGCCGACCTTCGACGGTCCGTTCAACAAGCAGTTCGAACCCTTCCTGGTCGACGACCCGCTGCGCGGCGCGGGAGCGCGCACCCTCGTGCACATGGAGCCGTTGGTTGTCGAAGTCGGCCTCTGGAACCACCTCCTCGGCCTCGACGCAGCGACGGGCGCATTGCTGTGGCGCAGCCAGGACGCCCTGACGCACTACAACGCGCCGACCCTGGTGCACACGCCGCAGGGGGTCTGCGTGCTCCACGCGCGGGGCGGCCCGCACGAGGTCCCCGAGCGGCCGCTGGGCCTGTCCCTGACCCGCGCCACCGGGGCGGACGCCGGTCAGCGCGTCTGGCGCTACGAGGACCCGCGGGGCAACCACGAGGCCTCGCTGCAGACCATGGCCTGCGACGAACGCTACGTGTACTGGCTGTTGCGTGAGCCGCGCAACGCCCTGGTCGTGCTGGACCGGGCGAGCGGTGCGGAGCTGCACGAGATCTCCCTGGTCGAGGGCGTCAGTGTGACGGCCTGGGACGCCGCGACCGGAGCCCTGCGCACGCGCCACGGGGTCGACCTCGAGCGCGGCGTGTTCCCGGCGCGCTACTCGATGCACGCGGCCCAGGGCGCGCTCTACTTCCAGTGCTACGCCACGGCCTGGGGCAAGGCGACCATCGGCCCGCCCTACTCCTTCGCCCGCATCGACCCGGGTCACGACGCGGCCAGCGCGCGGGTCGAGTACCTCGAGGTCCCCAGCGGCCTGCGCGACGAAGAGGGAGTGCGCGTCCCGGTCTGGCGCACGCCGCTCTCGGCCCGGGCCACGAACGCCCGCGGCGAGGAGGTCACAGGCGACGAGCGCTCGCGCTGGGATGGCTGGGACTGGGTCTTCAACGGCTCCCCCACCCGCGTCGGCGAGCGCCTCTACTTCACCCTGGCCAGCGGCACGGTCTACGTGCTCGACGTCAGCCGCCAGCCCTTCGACGGCCAGGCGCTCCTGGCCCTCTGCGACCTCGGCCCGGCGGGCGAGGTGTGGAGCGCGAACTCGGTCTCCTACGCGGATGGCCGGCTCTTCCACCGCACGGCGGCGGAGCTCCTGTGCATCGGGACGCAGTAGACGCGCCCCCACCTCCGTCATCAGGCCGCCCTCAGGCGCGCCGCGAGACCCAGCTCGACCCGCCCAGGAGGAAGCGCAGGGGCTCGTCCTCGCCCCTGGAGAGCCCGATCCGGGTCGAGACCTCCACCCGCGCCCCACGCGGCCGCCGCGCCGGCTCGATGTGCAGCGCCCCCACGCCCAGGTCGACGCCGTCGTGCTGCATGCCGATGTCGAGGGCCTGACACAGCTTGCCCGGCCCGTCGCACAGCCGCCGCGGATCCTGGGTGCCGCGCCGCGCCGCCATGAGTTCGCGGCCTTCGAGCGGTTCGAGGGCGCGCACCAGCACCGCCTCGCCCACCCCTGCACGCGCGCTCGAGACGTTGAAGCACAGGTGCATGCCGTAGATGCGGTAGACGTAGGCGTGCCCCGGCGTGAGGAACATCGAGCCGTTGCGAGGCGTCGGACCGCGGAACGAGTGCGAGGCCGGATCACCCTCCAGGTAGGCCTCCGTCTCGACGATGCGCCCGCCGACGCGCACCTCACCCTCGTGCCACAGGAGCGCGCCGATCAGGCGCCGTGCCACGCGCACGGTGCTGCCGGCAAAGAGCGCCGCCGGCGAGCTCACTGGCGCTCGAGCTTGAAGATCAAGAGGTGCTGGAAGCCGCGCAGGAAGAAGTTCCCCTCGCGCGCCGCCGCGTGGTAATGCGGCTTCTCGAGCTTGCGGTTCCCGCGCACCACGGCGACGTGGTCGATGGGTCGGAAGTGCTCGGCCAGCATCGAGTAGAAGCGCGCACCGATGCCGACGAAGCCCTTCTTCTTCTCGAAGGTGTCGCTGACGTAGACCGCCAGGTAGCGCCGATCACGGAGCACCCGCCGCGCCTCGTCGAAGGCAGCCTGCATGGCCTCGAAGTAGCCCTCCTCGAAGGCCGACAGCTTGCCGATGCAGTCAGGATTCTCGGAGTAGTCGACGTGGGTCGAGTAGGGAGGGTCCATGAAGACGAAGTCCGCCTTCCCGTCCTCCAGGGGCAGCTTGCGCGCGTCGGCGCGGAAGACGTCGTCGCGCACCGGCGCCAGGTCGTAGCCGAGGGCGCGCCGCTCCAGGCTACGCGCGACATCCAGCGTCGTCCCCCCACCACAGAAGGGATCGACGACCAGATCCCCCTCGCGGGTGTAGCGCTCGAGCAGGTTCAAGATGATCCAGGACGGCGTCGCCCCTTCGTAAGCGGGCCGCCCCAGGGACGTATCTCCGTACTGCCCGGACCGGTGGTACCAGAGGGTCGTGGTCTGGGGCTGCATCGCCGCAGTCTAGCGCCCGCACCTGCGCTACGCTGTCCCCATGGCCTTCCTCCTCACGCTCGCCCTCGGCACGCTTCCGACGGGCCTACAAGCCGCCGCCGAGCTCAGCCGCGAGCTCGTCCCCGCCGGCACCATCGGCGCAGCCCAGTCGGGACCGCGTATGGTCGTAATCGCCGACAGCGAACCCGCCGTCCAGGCCCTTGTCGCCGGCGTCAAGGAGCGCTACTTCCCCGATGCGGAGCTGCTCGACTCCGCCACGGCCGCCGAGTCCGACCTCTCGGGCTGCACCCTGATCGTCTACGCCAGCGCCGGCAGCCCCTGGCTCGAGGCCCACGCGGCGCGCCTGCCCCTGCGCTTCAGCCCCACGGGGCTGGAGCTCGAGCGCAGCTTCGAGGGCGAGCACCTGCGTGCGATCTGCGCCCTGCGCAACCCGGACGACGCCGAGCGCAGCGCCCTGTGCTACCTCGCCTCGAGCCCCGCCGACCTGGTCGGCATCCATGGCGTCTACCACGGCCCCACGGAGTGGGTCGT
This sequence comes from Planctomycetota bacterium, assembly GCA_021776885.1. Lineage (GTDB taxonomy): Bacteria > Planctomycetota > UBA1135 > UBA1135 > JAJFFA01. Next base: position 626 of record JAJFFA010000871.1, on the reverse strand, counting down.
GGCCGAAGGCACGACGACCCTGGCGGCGGGCAGCTGGCTGGCGAGCGTCGAGCTGCCGCTCGCGGACGCCCTGGCCGATCTCGAGGCCCTGGTCGAACGGGTGCTCGCCGTGCATCCCGCGACCCGCGAAGCTCTGCCCGAGGCCTTCGAGGCTGCACTCGCCAGCGCCCGGGCCGAGCTCCAGGTCGCCCCCACGCGGCGCGGACTGTGGCTGATCCTCTCGCGTGTGCTGCTCAGCCTGCGCGACGCCCACTCCAGCCTGGCGCCGCTCTCCTCCGCCGACACCCTGGACCTGCCCCTGCGCTGGCTCCAGGACGGCCTCTTCGTCGCCGCCGACACACCGCTCCTCGCCCGCGGCGAGCGCGTCACGGCCATCGCCGGCAAGAGCCCCGACGAGCTCTGCGCCCTGCTGCGCAGCTTGATTCCGGCGGAGACGGACCAATGGGTGCGGGTGCGCGCTCCCGGACGCCTGCGCGACCTGGGACTGCTCGAGGACCTGGGCCTGGCGCAGGGCGCGCCGGTGCCCGTGACGATCGAGAGCGAAGCCGGGCCACGCGAGGTCCAGGTGCCCCTGGGCAACACCCCCGCCCCGGGCAAGCCCGCGCGGGACTGGGTCAGCTACGAGC
>JAJFFA010000088.1 GCA_021776885.1 Planctomycetota bacterium | reverse complement strand
CCGGCTGGCTGCCGAGGGCACGCTCTTCACGCAGGCCTACGCCGGGTCGGCCAACTGCGCACCCTCGCGCGCGGCCCTGCTCAGCGGGCTCTACGCGCCGCGCACCGGGGTCTACACCGTGGGCAGCTCCGCCCGCGGCCGGGCCGCCCAGCGGCGCCTCGTCCCGCTGCCCAACACGACCGACCTGGCCGCGCGGCACGTCACCCTGGCCGAGGTGCTGGGCAGCGCAGGGCTGCGCACGGGCGTCGTCGGCAAGTGGCACCTGGGCGAGGGCGCGACCGGCCCGGAAGCCCAGGGCTTCGACTTCGCGCTCACGGCGGGCCGCGCCGGCTCGACGCGCTCCTACCACGCGCCGTTCGGGCTGCCGGGATTGCCACGAGCGGAGCCGGGCGCGCACCTGACGGACCGGCTCTGCGGCGAGGCCGAGCGCTTCCTCGAGCAGCCAGGGGACGCCTTCCTCTACTTCGCGCCCTTCGCCGTCCACACCCCGATCCAGCCCTCGGCCCCGGCCCTGGCTTCCGCCCGCGCGCGGATGCCCCAGGCCGACAGCCGTGCCCAGCGCTACGCCGCCCTCGTCGGCGACCTGGACGACGCCGTCGGACGCCTGCTGCAGACCCTCGAGCACACGGGTCGCGCGGACGACGCCCTGGTCCTGTTCCTGTCGGACAACGGCGGCCACGGCGCCTGGACCTCGTGCGAGCACCTGCGCGGCGAGAAGGGAACCTTCTACGAGGGCGGCCTGCGCACGCCCCTGATCGTGCGCTGGCCCGGGCGCGTGCCCGCGGGACGCAGCAGCGATGTGCCTGTGATCGGGGTCGACCTCCTGCCGACCCTCGCGAGCCTGACGGGCGCCCAGCTGCCGGCCGGCGTGCCCTTCGACGGCATCGACCTGTCGTCGCTCTGGCGCACGGGCGAAGCCCCGGCCGAGCGCGCCCTCTACTGGCACTTCCCGGCTTACCTCGAGGCCTACGACGAGAGCCGCGGCCCCTGGCGCACGACCCCCGTCGGCGCCCTGCGGCGCGGCCGCTACAAGCTGCTCGAGTTCTTCGAGGACGGCACCCTCGAGTTGTACGACCTCGAGCAGGATCCGGCGGAGACGACGAACCTGGCCGCCGCGCGAACGGAGCTCACCCGCGCCCTGCACGACGAGCTGTCCGACTGGCGCAAGCGCGTCGGGGCAGCCCTGCCCGAGCCCCGCGAATAGACGCCGCCCTCAGCTGAGCGACGTCGCGTCGTACACGTTCGTCGCCTGGGCGAACTCTTGCTGCGCGATCTCCGAGACCTTGGCCAAGAGGGCCGGGTCGTTCGTGTTGGCGAAGACGTAGAACGTCCACAGGTCGCGGTACGAGCGCTCGAGGTCCGCCAGGCGCGGGACCCTGTCCTGGAAATGGGCCAGGGGCTGCACACCCTCCACGCCCGGCCAGCGCACGTGGATGCGCGCCTCCTTGAGCTGCATCTTCTGCGCCGGGCAGTAGGCGATGACCTCGAGCTCCTTGCCCGTCGAAAAGCGCACCAGGTCGGCGATGCGCTCCTCGACCGCGGCACGCTCGGAGTCCGCGCCGGGGCGCCCGCCGGCGAAGTAGCGCGCCACCAGCTCCTCCTGCACCTCGGAGTTCTCGTAGCGCGGGAAGACGCAGGCGCGCTTGAACAGGCGCCGCTCGCGGAAGGCGCTGCACAGCTCGTGCACGCGCGAGGCGAGGTGCGCGTCGACGCCCTCGCCCGAGACCGAGCGCTCGATCAGGTCGATCATCGAGGCGTCCGTCTGGTCGTACAGGTCGTCCTCGGTCAGGGCACCGGCGCGCACGCTGAGCTCGACCGCCCGCGCCACCAGGGCGCCGGCCGCGACCTTGGCGTGGTGGTAGTAGACGCGCTCGGAGAAGTAGTAGCGCGCCTCGAGCATGCGCACGATCTCCGACAGGATGTCCTCGCGCAGGAGCTCGTGCTTGGCCAGGTCGATGTACAGGTTGCCGCTCTGGCGATCGATCTTGAAGTAGCTCGTGACGCGCGGATCGACCTGCAGCCGCAGGCCGCTGAAGTAGGCGTCGCGGGCCAGGTAGTCGAGGATGTCCGCGGCGATGGTGCCCGAGATGATCTGGCTCCAGTAGGGCGGGATCGCTCGCCGGCCGGCCGTGCCCTCCTTGACCAGGATGCTGAAGACGTCCTCGTAGACCCCGAGCTGGCGCAGCTTGGCGCCCAGCGCGCGCTCCGGCGCGAACATGCGCGTGTAGCGGTAGGCCGAGTCGTGGCGCGCGAAGAGCCCGTCCTGGTCCTCGATGTTGTGGCCGAAGGGGATGTGGGTGACGTCGTGCAGGAGCGCGGCCAGGCGGATCACCCGGGCCTCCTCGTCGCTGATCGCCAGGGTGGCGGCGGGGTCGAGCTCGAACGAGAGGTTGATCGAGTTGATCATCCCCGCCGTGACGTGCACCGCACCGATCGAGTGGTCGAAGCGCGTGTGGACGGCGCCCGGGTAGACCAGGTACGCCGTGCCCAGCTGCTTGATGCCACGCAGGCGCTGCATCTCGGGCGTGTCGAGCACCGAGAGTTCTTCGTGGGTCAGGTACACGTCCCCGTGAACGGGGTCGCGCATGACGCTGTAACGCTTGCGACCGGCCATGTGGAACGGCTCAGTCTAACCGGGCGGAGGCCGCCGCACGCGCTCCGCGCCCCAGGGATCCCGCGCACAGGCTGGCCAGGCAGACGGCGAAGGCGACCAGCCCCAGCACCAAGGTGGGCAGGCCGAGGTAGAGCAGGACCAGCCCGCTCCAGTCCCCCGGCTGCGACTGCGCCGCGCGCACCTCCCCCACCAGCCAGGCGAGGAAGCCGGCGCAGGCCAGGAACACGAGAGCGCTGGACCCGGTCACGAGCTTGCCGGCGAGGGCCCGGCCGCGCTGCCGAGTGACCGAAGCGCCCGGCGTACTCCGGGCGCCGGATCCCGAGGGCCGCGTAGCACGCGGGCGCAGGTCGCGCGAGGCGGGCGAGAGTGCCACGGCACCCAGCCCCACGAACGCCCACAGCCCGGGCTCGATCAGGCTCAGGACCAGGCCCAGGGGCGCCAGCCAGAGGGCGCTGCGGGAGCGGGTCGCGAGGGCGACGGCGCCCGCCTGGGCGGCGAGGAAGTGCAGCGCGGCGTAGCCCGCCAGGCTGCCCAGGGCGGCGTCGGTCCAGTCACCGCGCCAGCGATCCAGGCTGCCGGGCACGACGTCGAGAACGCCGCGCGCCGCCTGCAGCGCGAGGGCTTGCAGGCACAGGGCAGCGACCCAGCGACAGGAGCGGGACAGGGCGCAGCGGTCCCTCAGCCGCCGAGCTCGTCGCGCTCCGGAGCGACACGGCGCACCCAGCCCCCGTCGCGCTTGCAGAGCTCGAGGGAGTCCGCCGTGCGCACCAGCAGCAGCTCACGCCCGAGCTCGCTCACGGAGCGCGCGCTACCCACATCGAGTTCGAGCAGGACGACCCGCAGCAGCCCGGGCTCGACGATGTCCAGGCGCGGCGCCCGGTCCGCGCTGAAGCGCTCGACCAGGGCCAGGCGGCCCGGAACCTTCGACCAGACCAGGCCGGAGGCATCGATCCAGGGCTCGAACAGGTCGCGCCCGGTCTGGCCGTCCACCAGGTGCAGCTCGCCGTCGAGGCTGAAGGCCGCGCTGGCGCCATCCGGAGAGAGGCGCAGCCCTTCGGCCCCGGCCGGAACCTGGGCGCGCAGGCGGGCCAGGGGCTTCTCGGCTCGCTCGCTGGGCGGATCCCCTGCGGCTTCTGCCGGGAGGGCGGAGGCC
>JAJFFA010000870.1 GCA_021776885.1 Planctomycetota bacterium | reverse complement strand
AACTCGACGTGGATCCACATGCGCCGACCCTCGCCGTATCCCGTCGGCAGCTTGTGCCCGCTCTGGTTGACGACGCGCACCACGAGCTGCGTGCCGTCGACGTAGGCGGAGAGGTCCGCGGCCCGCTCGAGCATCGAGACGGCGCGCGCGATCGAGTCGTCGACGGAGGTCTGCTTCAGCCCGGTCTCCGAGTCCGGGTAGAGGTTGCGTACCGCGCGCAGCACCCAGCTGTTGGCGCCGTTGAAGTCGTGCTGCGGCAGGTCGTCGCGCATCTCACCGTCCAGCCCCGGGCGGCAGGCGACGCCGGAGGTGTCCGGCATGTGGCAGTCCTGGCAGGTCGAGACCTCGAGCTTGTTGCCGCCGAAGCGGCCGTCCATGTCGATCTCGGCCAGGGCGAAGATGCTGCGCGTCCACTCACTGAAGGTGCGCTCGATGGGGAACTGGTCGGTCTTGTCCTGGGTCGGGTGCGGGCCGTTGCCGTTGCGCACGTAGCTGCCGTCCGGCTGGCGCGAGAAGACAGGGTTGGAGACGTCGTGGCAGGTCGCGCAGAGCAGCGACTCGCGGTGGAAGGCGGACTGGCGCCAGTCGTGCCAGTTGAACATCGAGCCCAGGTCGAAGGGGCCGCGGCGACGGTCCTCCGGGTCGATCACGAACTGGCCGTTCTGGATCTCCTGGACGGGGGGGAAGCTGAGCCCAGCGAGGATGCCTGCGTCCTCGGGCGGGTTCTCGCTCGAGTCGTAGACGGGGTCGACCAGGCGGTGGCAGAAGTGGCAGGACACGCCGTCGAAGTCGTCCTGGTTGTTGTCGAGACCGGATCCGTCGCTGGGCTGGGCGCGACCCTCGATCCAGGCCATGGGGGCGTGGCAGCGCAGGCACAGGGAGCCCGAGAAGTCCGCGTCCTGCTCGGCGATGGCCAGGGCGGCGTGGAAGATCGGGTCGCGGGTGGCCTGGCCCATCATGCTGGCGGCCCAGCGCGTGAAGGGCTCGGCCTGCTCGTCGAAGTTGGCGTGGCAGTTGGCGCACTGCGCGGAGCTCTGCAGGTTCGAGACCAGGGGCTCGTGCTGCTGGGTTCCGGGCTGGAAGAAGTCGCGTTCGACGGTGTCCAGGAGGCCACTCCCCGGGGGGGCGAGGGCGGCGTAGGAGACGCCGATCGAGGCCAAAATGACGACGAGCCCGAGGGCCCGGCGCAGCGCAGGGTGCTGGAGCATGGTGGGGGATCGAGAGCAGGAGAGGGGGAGCGCGCCGTGTCCGGAGCGCGGAGAGCCATCCGACAAGTTTCCCCCGCTTTCGGCGACCCGTCAAGGCGTCTGCAACCGCGGTCCGCCTGGTGGCGTCTAGTTCGGCAGAGCCGTTCCCTGACCTGGGCCGGCCCACGACGGCACCCGCTCCGCTGGTCCCGACCCCCCTGAGGGGTCCGAGGCACACCTCCATGCGAAACGCTTCCCTGGTCCGAATCCTGGGCCCGCTCCTGATCGGCCTGGCCCTCTCCGACGTCGGCTCGGCCGCCCCCGCTGGCGGCTGCGCGCCCCCCGGCCTCAGCGCCCCTGGCCTGAGCCTGCACGGCTCCCAGGGGGGCACGGGTGGGCTGCGCCTGCGGGTGCAGGGCGAGGCCCTGGGGCGCGGCTGGCTCCTGGCCGCCCCCTTTCCGCTGCCGGCGGGTCCCGCCCCGCGCCCCGCGGGGGCCGGCTGCCTGTCCACGGTGCGCGGCAGCATCCTGGTCGGCTTCAGTCTGGACTCCGCCGGTGCCTTCGAGCTGCCCCTGGCCCCGGAGGTCCTGGCCCTGCGCCCGCGGGTCACGGCGGTGGTGGTGGCGCCGGGGATGTCCCTGTCCTCGGCGGGGGTGTCCAATGCCGTACGACTGGGGGCGGCGGGCGAGCGCGCCCCGCTCCTGGACGCGGGCACCCCGCAGGTCTTGATCACCGAGTTCCAGAAGGACCCGACCAGCGTGTCGGACTCCCTGGGCGAGTGGATCGAGGTCCAGAACGTGGGCAGCACGGACGTCGATCTCGAGGGCTGGGTCCTGGCCGACCTGGGCAGCGACTCGACCGTGCTCGCGGCGGGGGGCCAGGGCATGCCCCTCGCCCCGGGCTCGAGCCTGGTCCTCGGGCGCAGCACGGACACGGCGCAGAACGGGGGCGTGGCGGTCGACCACACCTACTCGGGCATGACCCTCTCGAACGGAGCGGACGAGATCCTGCTCCTGCTACCGGACGGAACGCTGGTCGACGGGATCGCCTACGACGACGGGGCGGCCTGGCCCGACGAGGCCGGCAAGGCGATCCAGCTGGCCCCGGCCTTCTCCGACGCCCAGTCCAACGACGACGGCGCGGCCTGGTGCTCGTCGCCGGTCGAGATCGTCCCGGGGGGCAACGACACGGGCACCCCCGGGGTCGCGAACGTGGCCTGCGGCTGAGCGCGGCGCGGGGCGCTGAAAGAAAGGAGGGCGGTCTCCGCGACGCGGTGACCGCCCTCCAGGCGAGGATCTTGGCCGGGCCCCCCGGACCCGATCGGGTCCGGAGTCGGCGTGTGCTCGAGGTTGCTACTTGAACATGAACGAGAGGCCGTCCGACAGGTTGAATGCGGCCGGGCCACCCATCGGG
>JAJFFA010000869.1 GCA_021776885.1 Planctomycetota bacterium | reverse complement strand
GTCGACTTCAGCTCGAGCGCTGCGGCCCTCCCCCGGCCCGACGCTCCCCTGGGCTGGTTCGACCTGGATCAGGCCTGCCTGCGGGAGGCCGCCGGCCTGGTCGCGGGCCTGACGGGCGACGCCCGGCGGCGCGCCGAGCTGCGCAGCCAGGGAGCCCTCCTGGACCTGGACGCCGTGCGCCTCACGGCGCCGGTGCCGCGTCCGGGCAAGGTGATCTGCATCGGCCTGAACTACCGCGACCACGCCGAGGAGAGCGGCATGGACATCCCGGAGCGGCCCTTGGTCTTCTCCAAGTTCTCCACCTCCGTCGTCGGCCCGAACGACACCGTGCTGCTGCCTCCGGGCAGCCAGCAGGTCGACTACGAGGCCGAGCTGGGGGTTGTCATCGGGCGCCGCGCGACGCGCATCGGCACCGAGGCTGCCCTGGACCACGTGCTGGGCTACGTGTGCGTCAACGACGTCAGCGCGCGCGACTTCCAGTTCGCCGACGGCCAGTGGCAGCGCGGCAAGTCCTGCGACACCTTCTGCCCCATGGGCCCGTTCATCGCGACGACCGATGAGATCGAGGATCCCCAGAAACTCTCCATCCGTTTCAGGCGCAACGGCGAGACGCTCCAGGACTCCTCCACCGACCAGCTGATCTTCGGCGTGGCCGAGCTGGTGGCCAGCCTCTCGCAAGAGGTCACCCTCGAGCCCGGGGACCTGATCTCGACCGGCACCCCCCCCGGGGTGGGCTTTGCCAGGAAGCCCCCGATCTGGCTCGAGGAGGGCGATCGCATGGAGGTCGAGATCGAGGGGCTCGGGGTGCTATCGAACGTGGTCGGGCGCTGAGCGGAGGGCGGTAGCGAGGCCCCATGGCCTGCTTTTCGTTTGCTTCGCGTGAAGATTTCGAAATCGCATTGGGGTTAGGGGGCCGAGGTGCTCGATACGGGTGAGGGTCAAGAGGCCCCCGAACACCTGTGAAGAACACAAGACTACCCCCCGCTACCCATCACCCGCGCTCCGGATTCTCCCTGATCGAGGTCCTGATCAGCGTGACCCTGATCACGGTCGCCGTGGTCGGAGCGATGAGCTCGATTACCTCGACCGCCTCCCTGGGAGAATCGAACCGGGAGTCGGCCCTGGCCTACCGGGCGGCCCAGCGGCGCCTGGAACAGGTCCAGGCCTCCGCCTTCGAGGACGCCTACGCGCTGTACAACGCGGACCCCCTGGACAACCCGGCCGGAATCGCCGCGCCCGGCCCGCACTTCGACGTCGCCGGCCTCGCGCCCCAGGACTCGGACGCCGACGGCCGCGTGGGCCGGGTGATCTTCCCGATCAGCATCGGCGCAGGCCCTGCCCTCGTGATCAACGCCGACCTGGAAGAGCCGGGCTACGACGTGCGCTCGAGCTGGCCCACGGGGGTCAGCCGCAGCTACCCGCCGGAGACGGACATCAGCAGCGTGCGCGACCTGGACATGTCCTCGGGCTACCTCTTGCTGCCCGTTCGGGTCGAGATCCGCTGGACCGGAGCGAGCGGCGATCGCTCCATCACGGTGGAGAGCATTCTTTGCCCGCGCTGAGGCTCCGGCACCCGAGTCGCGCCCGGAGCGCGCAGCGTGCCGGCCTGACGCTGATCGAGCTGATGGTCGTCATGGCGATTCTGTCGGTCGTGCTGGGCAGCGTGGTGCTCTCGATGCAGGAGGGCTCCGACGCCTGGACGGCCAGCATGGAGAGCAGCACCCTCGACTCGAAGACCGAGCGCACCCTCGACCGCATCGTGCGCCTGCTCGAGGTCAGCTCGCTCGGCAGCCTCGACCCCGACCTCTTCGACACCGGTGACCTGACGAGCGATCTCGGCTTCCGCGAGATGGTCGGCTTCGCCGCGGGCTCGGTTCAGCTCGGTCCGGAGCGCCGCCTGACCCTGGTCCTGGCCCCCGGTGAGCTCGACAACGACCTGGACGACAACGGCGACGGGCTCGCGGACGAGCAGCGTCTGGTCTTGACCGAGACCGTGGGCGGCACGCCGCGCAGCATCGCCCTGGCCAAGGGCATCTCCGAACTCCTGGCCGGCGAGACAGCCAACGGTCTGGACGACAACGGTAACGGCCTGGTGGACGAACCCGGGCTGTGCTTCGACGGGACCGGCGGAACCCTGAACATCCGCCTGAGCATGGAGAAGGTCACCTCCCGTGGGCAGCTGATGACACGCACCCTCGAGACAGCCTTGACCTTGGAATGAAGATGGAGAACAGAAGCATGCAACGCCTGCCCATTTCGAACACGAGCCGCGCACGACGGGGTAGCGCCATGGTGATGACCCTCGTGGTCGTCTCCGTGATGTTGGCCCTGGCGGGCACAGCGCTGACCGTCAAGAGTTCCGACAAGCGCGCCATGCAAGCCTCGCAGAGCCGCGCGCGCTCGATCTACGTGGCCGAGGCCGGGGTGGCCGAGGCTCTGGGCGTGCTGCACCAGGCCACGCTGACTGGCGCTGACGTGCCCTCCGGATTCGGCAGCAGCGACGATCGCCGCGCCTGCCAGGGGGGCTCCTACTGGAGCGAGCTGACGGACAACGGGGACAACACCTACACCGTGCGCTCGGTGGGTGGCGTCAACGGCATCGACCGCGCGCTGGAGGTGGTGGTCCAGGTCCAGCAATCGAACCCCCTCTACGATCACTCCGTGTTCGCCGGCAACGTGTCCGACGACCGCACCTACAAGATGAAGTTCGGCGGCTACGGGATCGAGGCCGACGAGATCCAAGGCGACATCTACTCCGGCGGAGACATCAACGTCAGCGGCAACGCCAACATCTCGGGCGACCTGCGAGCCTCGGGCAAGATCACCGGCCCCAGGGGCGAGGAGGGCGTGTTCCTGCCCATCCCGGACATCGCCGGCATGAACTACGAGTCGAACCACGACGTCAACGTCGCCGACCTGTTCGCCAGCGACCAGTCCTGGGAGAGTGACGACGCGGGTGGCCGCGCCTACCAGGTTCCGGAATCGAACCCCGCTCACATCTTCCGCAAGAACGCCAGCGACCGCGCGCGCAGCTCGAACGGCAAGGACGACTACTTCCTCGAGGATCCCTATGAGCCCGTGCGACGGGACCCGGACTGGGACGGCAGCGACGCCTACCCCATCACCCTGAGCGGAACCGCTGGGGACCCCGGCCCGGACACCTCCGAGGCCGTCTTCTTCGTCGACGGCAACCTCTGGATCCACAACGTCCCGACCTTCTCGTTCAAGTTCGTCCATGACCCGGACGAGCGCGTGCGCGTGACCTTCGTGGTGCGTGGCAACATCACCTTTTCGGACAACGTCTTCTACGACAACCCGGACACGGACGGCATCGCCTTCATCGCGATGCAGGACGACGCCCTGCCGGAGGAGACCGGGAACATCTACTTCGGTGACCCCACTGGCGGGACGCTCGAGTACATGGACGGCTTCATGTACGCCGAGAACGACTTCCTCGACGTCAACCTGAGCGCGTCCGGCTCCAAGAAGGTCACGGTGCACGGCAACATGACAGCCGGCGACCAGGTGCGCATCGAGCGCTCCTACCGCAACAGCCACTCGAAGCTGACCGTGGAGTTCGACGACCGCATCAGCAGCGGGGAGCTCTCGTTGCCCAGCCTGCCGACCGCGAACGGCTCCTCCTCGGACGCCGGCTACACGGTGCTCTCCTGGCGCGAGGTCTCCAGCGCGTACGAGAACGCGCCCAACCACGGCGGCGACAACGGTGGCGACTACGGTGGCGGCGCGGACGATGGGAGCGGTGGCGACAGCAGTGGCGACACCGGTGGCAGCAACGGCAACGGAAACGGCAACGGAAACGGAAACGGAAACGGCAACGGCAACGGCCGCTGACCCCACGGATGCCTACTCCCCAACCCCGAATGGCGCGGCCCCTGGGTCTCGGCGTCCTGATCACCATGCTCGCCTTTCCCTCGGGGGCCAGCGCTCTGGATGGCCGCGGGCTCACGCCCCACGCCGGGACACACTACGCGCGGCTAGCGGACGTGCTGGGGCTGCTCTGCGACTCGTCTCTCGTGGTCGCGAGCCAGCGCGAGCTGGCCGCCCGCCGACTCCTGGAGTTCGGCCCGGCGACCGTTCCGACGCTCTTCGCCTTGCTCACGGGGGCCGCGCCCGTGCCCGACTCCGTGCTCGCTGACGGCCCCCTGATGACTCCGGCCCGCGAGGCGTTGATCCTCGACACCCTGCGCGCCTGGGATGCGGGGCGGGTGGCCGAGGAGCTCGCCGACGCCGTCGAGAGCGAGCCCGATCTGCACTCCCGGTTGGTGGCCCTCGAGCTCCTGGGAGAGGTGACCGGATCGCGTGGCCTCGACACCCTGTTCGATCTCGTCGAGGGCATCGACCCGCGCACCCGGGCCCACCCGAACGTGACCCAGGCCACGACACGCGCCCTGCGCAGCGCCCTCGAGGCCGACCACCTGTCCTTCGTCGTACTCGGCGCGCGCATGCGTCGGCTCGAGCGCCAGACCGTCTTCCTCGTGGTCGACGCCCTGGGACAGGTCGGTTCGCCGGAGGCCATCGAGAGCCTCGACTCCATCATGTCCCGCGGCCGGAGCGGCCGCACACCCGGACTCGACGCGCGCATCCTCGGCACGCTTGCCGAGCTGGACCAGGCGCAGTTCATGCGCTCCGCTCGGCGCCTGCGCGACGTGATCGCACCCTACGTCCGCTCACGGGATGAGAGTGCACGTCGCGAAGCCCTGCGCTGCGTCGAACGCCTGCGCGACTTCGACCAGGCGCGAGCCCTGATCGAGCTCCTGGGAGACCATGACCGCGTGGTGGTCGCCGGCTCCGTCGCTGCTCTGCAAGCGATCTCCGGCAAGAAGACCTCCGGCGACGCCGAGCACTGGCGCGCCTGGTTCGAGGCCGAGGCCCTCTGGCTCGACGAAGAGGCCCCTGCCCTCCTGGAGCAGCTCTCCGCTGCTCCCCCCGCGCAGGCCGTGAAGCTGATGCGCGAGCTGGCCCTGCACCCTGCATTGCGCGAGTCGACCAGCTCCGAGATCGCGCGCCTCTTGCGCAGCGACGAGACGGCCAGCGCCACCTTCGCCGCACGTACCCTCGGTCAGCTGGGGGCCAGCTCGGCGCTGCAGCCCCTGATCGATGCCCTCTTCGACTCGCGTCCCGAAGTGCGCGACGCCGCGGCCGCCAGCCTGCGCCGCATCACCGGTGCCGAGCTCGACGACCACGCGCACAGCTGGCGCGCGTGGCTCGAGGGTTAGGAGGCCGTGGTGAGACTCATTCCGCCCAGGACCGGCACTTCGTAGCCGGACCCGAGCGCTGGATCAGCGCCCGCTCGAGCCGCCGCTCGACGCGGAGCGGGTCGGCTTGGGCGCCGCCGCCTCGATCGCCGCCGGGCCACTCGGGACCCAGTTGACGTAGCCGATCATCATCTCCTCGAAGGTCTGCTCACCGAAGTTGACCCAGGCGGAGGCGTCCGGGTTGGCCGGGTTCTCCTCGCTGTTGTCGTACCAGGCGCTGACGCGCATGCGCGTGCCGCGCGGGACCTCGAGGGGCTCGGCCAGCTCGTAGGCCAGCTGCCAGTTGAAGTCGTAGAAGGGCAGCTCCAGGAGCACCTCAGGCGCCTGGCCGGGGCGCTCGAGCTCGAACAGAAAACGGTTGCCCCGCAGGTGCGCGTGGGGGAAGAGCGTCAGTAGCGTCGCGTCCTCGGGGAAGACGTACTCGGCCGTGACCTGGTGGTCGAAGGCGCCGGGCGGAATGGCGATGCGGTTGGCGTAGGCAGAGGTGGTGCGGACCTCGTGGACCGGGGGCTCGTCGCAGAAGATGAAGCCGATCTCCGTCTGGTCGTAGGCCTCCGTGCCATTGGGCGTGTAGTGCATCTGGAACTTCATCCAGGAGTTCGCCGGCAGCAGCTTGCCCGTGCCCTCGGGATAGACGATCGAGGTCTGCCCCGGGACGGCGCCGACGAAGTAGCCGTTGATGCCGCCGTCGCGCTGGCGCGGATGAATGCTGCCCCCCTCGCCGAGCGGCTCTTCGAGGAAGGTCAAGACGTGGTGCACCACCTCGGGCGCGCCGGCGCGCACCTCGAAGGCCTGGACCCAGCGGTCCTCGGGCAGGTCGATCTGCGCGAAGATGTACTGGTAGTCGACGACGCCCTCGGCGGGAACGTGCATGGGCTCGGGCAGCTTCACGATCAGGTCGGGCTCGCCGATCTTCCAGCCCGGAGTGAAGGCGCGCGCCAGGGGTGCGTGGCTCGGGTCGCCTTCCGGGGCACCTGCGTCGATCCACGCCAGGAGGTCCGCCTCCTCGGAAGCCGACAGGCTCGTGTCGTTCTTCCAGGGCCCCGTGTGCTCGGCCGCGAACCAGGGCGGCATCACGCCGTCCTCGATGGCCCAGGCCATCATGTTCTTCTTCTTCTTCACCTGTGCGTAGGTCTCGAGCCCGAAGGGAGCCGACTCGCCGACGCGGTGGCAGTCGAGGCAGCGCTCCTGGATCACACGGCTGACGCGGTTGTGGTAGGTCACCTCGCGCGGCTGGGGCTCGGCTTCGATCTCGAGCAGACAACCCTGGGCCACGGTCGCGGCCGTCTCGACCGGGTTCCCGGCGGCGAGGGCATCCAGGGCATCGGCCAGGGGCGTCGTCTCGGGCGCCGGCTTGGCGTAGCCGAGTCCGTACTGGTCATCGATCATCCCGCGGTAGCGCAGGGTGCGCGCGGAGTCGAGAACGAAGACCTCCGTCGTCGTGCGCGCGCCGAGCTGCGCCGCCAGGGCACCCTTCGGATCGACCGCATAGCTCGCTCCGAAGCCGTGGGCCTTCACGTCCCGGGCGCAGTCCTCCGCGCTCTGCACGCCGAGCAGGAGCAGGCCGAAGCCACGCTCGGCCAGGTCCTCCTCGAGGGCCAGGGTGCGCGGCGAATAGCGCTTGGAAAGGGGGCAGTCCGTATCACGCAGGGCCACCACCAGGCCGCGCTCGCCGGCGAAGCTGGAGAGCGCGCGCTCGCCCCCCGCCAGATCCGTCAGCTCGAGGTCGGGGATCCACTCGCCCAGGTGTTCGGCCACGGCCAGCTTGGCGGGCTCCTCCCCGTAGGCGAGGTCCTGGGCGGCGGGGGCAGCGAAGAGGATCGAGAGGGCGAGGGTCAGCATGGCTTCGAAGGCTCGGGGGACGGGGCGCGACATCGGATTGTACCGCCGGGGCGCGGCACCCGACACTGGGGCTCTTCGCACGGGAGGTGACAGCGTTTCCGAAACGTTCCATGCCTGGGCCGGGTGGCTTCTAGCCTGCCCTAGCAGGCCTCTGTGAGAAGGCCCTTCCAGTCAAGGGTGTGGTCTACGTTCTTCATGGTCGCCTTGGCGACGCTGTCAGAGGGTGTCTCGTACCCGCAGGCGTCTGTTCGCACTCTGATCGAGCTCTTGGCTCGGGTGC
>JAJFFA010000868.1 GCA_021776885.1 Planctomycetota bacterium | reverse complement strand
GCCCTGGCCCTGATCAGCCTGCCCCTGGCCCTGGTCGGGCCCGGGCTCCTGCCCGGACGAACCCTCCTGCCCCAGCACCCGGCGGCCCTGGCGCCCCTGGCCGCGGAGGCACCGCAGCGCGCCGCGCGCGCCGCCGAGGGGGCCAACTGGGTCGCCTCGGACGCGCTCTTCCCGCTGCTCACCGACGCCCTGACCCTGGGCCAGCGGCTGCGCGCGGGCCGCACTCCGGGCTGGGTGCCCGAGCAAGGCCTGGGGCTCCCCTACGCGGGCCAGTCGATGGTCAGCGCCTGGTACCCGCCCAACCTGGTGTACGCCCTGCTGCCCGGGAAGCTCGCGCCGGGCGCCGCCGCGCTCCTGCGCCTCTGCCTCGCGGGGCTGGGCATGGCGCTCTTCCTGCGCGGGCGCGGGCTCTCCGCGGCACCGGTCGTGCTCGGTGCCGTCGCCTTCCAGGCCGGCGGCTTCGCCCTGGCCAACCTGCACTACGGACCCAAGGTCGACGCGGCCCTGTGGCTGCCCTTCTGCCTGGCGGCCATCGACGCCGTGCAGCGCGGCGCGCGCCTCGCGCGGCCGGGGCTGAGCCTGGCCCTGGCCCTCTCCCTGGTCGCGGGCTTTCCCCCCATCGCGGTCTTCGTCGTCGCGACCACGGCGCTCTACGCCCTCGTGCGCCTGCGCGCTGAACCCGAGCGGCTGGTGCCCGTCGGCCTGCACGCGGTCCTGGGCCTGGCCCTGGCCGCGGTGGTCCTGGTGCCGACCCTCGAGGCCAGCCGACGCTCCCTGCGCGGAGCCCAGGACGCCGCCGCCATCGAGGCCCAGGCCCTGCCCGCCGCGGCCCTCTCGACCAGCATCGTCGCCGGGCTCTTCGGCGCACCGACGGATCCGTTCTTCGCACCCGATCATCCCCTGGCCTGGTGGCTCCTGCGTCCGGAGGAGGCGCACAAGGCCGAGACCGCGAACAGCCTCGAGTGGAACGTCCACGCCGGCATCGCGGTGCTGCTCTTGGCCTTCGCCGGCCTGGTCGGAGCGTCGCGCCATGCGCTCTTCCCCGCCCTCTTGCTGCTGCTCTCCCTGGGCTTCGCCTTCGCCTGGCCGGGAGCGCGCCTGGCCTACGCCCTGCCCGGCTTCGACCTGGGTGCCCCCGGCCGCGCCCTGGCCGTCGCCTGGTTCGCCTGGCCCTGGCTCGCGGCCATCGGGCTCGAGGCCCTGCGCAAGGGGCGCCTGGCCGGCCCCGCGACCGTGGTCGCCAGCGGGCTCCTGTGCGCGGCGGTGGGTCAGGGCCTGTGGCTCGGCATCGACTCCGGCGCCTGGCCCGAGCGGGTCGAGGCCTCGATCGCCGAGCGCTTCGACGTCAGCCCGGACGAGGTCCGCCGGCGCATCCCGCGCGCCCAGTTCGTGCGTGCCGCGGAGCGCCTGTCCCTCGAGGGGCGCGCGACCTTCGCCTTCTCGGCGGCCGCGGTGCTGTGCGCCCTCGGGGTGCTCATCGCGCGCATGCGCGGGGCGGCGGCCGCGGGGCTGGGGCTCTCGTGGCTGGCGCCGTGGCTGGTCCTCGTGGGCGCGGAGGGGCTGCGCCAGGCGCGGCTGCAGCTCGTACCGCGGGACGTACCCGGCGCGCTCTTCCCCACCTCCGAGGCTCTGGACGCGGTGGCCGCCTGCGCCGGCGAGGGGCGCGTCCTGCGCCTCGACCAGAGCGCGAGCGGGACCGGCGACGTCCTGAACCTGGCGCGTCCGAACCTGCTCGAGGCCTACGGCATCCGCGACGTGACCCCGTACGTCGTCTTCCCGCCCCGGGACCTGGTCGAGGCCTGGACCCGGGCCGACCCGCCCGCGCGCTACCGCAGCGGGATCAGCCGTGTGTCGGATCCCGCGCTGCTCGGCCATCCCTTGCTCGACGTCCTCGGAGTGACCTGCGTGCTCTCGACGCGGCCCGTCGAGCACCCGCGCATCGCGTTGCACTTCGCGCGCGAGGGCTTCCATGTGTACCGGCGGCTGCCGGCCGGAGGCGCGGCGCCGGCGGACGGCCCGGCCCTGGCGCGGGTCATGCCCTGGGCCCTCGAGACTCCCGTGGGGAGCGGCGCTCTGGGCCTCGCCCGCGGCGCCATCGATCCCGCGGCGACCCTCGTGGTGGAGGTCCCGGCGCCAATGAATGCGCCGGGGAATGCTCCACCGGAGAATGCTCCGCCGGGGAGCGCTCCGGGCCCTGCGGAAGTGCGCGAGACTCCCGCGGACTGGCACCCCGGGTGGGTTTCCCTCTCCCGCCCTTCGCCCGAGGAGGTGCTGGTCGAGGTCCAGGGCACATCCGGCGGCTGGCTCGTGTTGCACGACGCCTTCGCCCCCGGCTGGACGGCGCAGGTGGATGGCGAGCACGCCACGATCCGAGCCGCGTGGGGGCTGGTGCGCGCCGTGCCCATCGGCCCCGGGAACCGGCAGGTGCTGTTCCGCTACGCGGGTTCGCCCGCGGAGCGGCGCGGGCGCCTGGTCTCCCTCGCAGCCCTGATCGTGTTGCTCCTGCCGCTCCTCACGCGCCTCGGCTCGCTCGCCCGCCGGCGCAGCGCAGCCGCGTCCGCCGACGTATCCTGACGCCATGCGTTGCCAGGTGCTCTCGAGCGGAAGCGGCGGAAACGCGACCCTGGTGCGGGTCGGCGACACCTGCGTCCTGGTGGACTCGGGCCTGCCGCCGCGCGCCATGCGCGCGCGCCTGGCCGACGCGCGCCTCTCGCACAAGGCGATCGGCCACGTCCTGATCACCCACGCGCACCTCGACCACTGCCGCAGCGCCGGGGTCATCGCCAAGAGCCACGACGCGACCCTGCACTGCGCCGAGCGCATGATGCGCAACCGCTCGGTCAACCGCGCCCCGCGCTTCGAGACCCTGCGCATCGGGGGCGAGGGCGCCATCCCCGCTCCGCCCCCCGACCTCTTCGGCGAGCCCTCGGGGCGCCTCTCCTACCGCCCGGTGCTCTTGCCCCACGACTGCGACCCGACCGTCGCCTTCCGCCTCGAGTACGGCGGGCGCGTGGTCGTGATCCTGACCGACATGGGCCGCCCGGTCGACGCGGTGGCGCGCAAGCTGGCGGACGCCCACGTGCTCGTGCTCGAGTTCAACCACGACGCCGCGCTGCTGCGCGACGGACCCTACGCCGACTCCCTCAAGCGCCGCGTCGCAGGCGAGCGCGGGCACCTCTCCAACGACGAGGCGGCCTGGATGCTCGAGCGCATGGCCGGCCCCGAGCTGCACACCCTGGTGCTGGCCCACCTGTCGGAGACGAACAACACCCCCGAGCTGGCGCAGCGCAGCGCACAGGCTGCCCTGGAGCGCATCGGTCGCGGGGACGTGCGCGTGCTCATCGCCGACCAGCACGAGGTCGGCCCCAACCTGGAGGTCTGAAGGGCCGTGTCCGAGAACCCCGTCCTGGCACGCATGGCCGCGCACCGCTCGGTGCGGCGCTTCGCGCCCACGCCCGTCCCGGCTGCGACGATCGAGGCGGCGGTGCGCGCGGCGGAGCAGGCGGCGACGTCGAGCTGGATCCAGGCCTACTCGCTGCTGCAGGTGACCGACGTCGACGAGCGCGCGCGCCTGAGCGAGCTGACCGGCGGCCAGCCCCAGGTGGCGCAGGCGGGGGCCTTCTTCTGCGTCTGCGCGGACGTGCGCCGCCAGCGCCTCGTGGCCCGGCGCGCCGGCGCCCCCTACCACGCGAATCTCGAGACCTTCCTGCTGGCCGTGATCGACGCCTCGCTCTTCGCCCAGAACCTGACCCTGGCCTTCGAGTCCATGGGGCTGGGCTGCTGCTACATCGGCGGCCTGCGCAATGACCTGCGCGGGGTCGACGCCCTGCTCGAGCTCCCGCAGGACGTCTGGGCCCTGTTCGGGCTGTGCGTCGGCGAGCCGGCCGCGGACGAGGGCGCCGAGCAGCGCCCGCGCTTCGACCCGCGCTCGATCTGGAGCGTGGGGCGGCATCCGACGGACGACGAGCTGCTGCAGCAGACCGACACCTTCGACGAGGTCGCCGCACAGCACTACGCCCAGCGCGGCCTGCCGGGGCGCAACTGGTCCGGTGCCCTGTGGCGCAAGTTCAAGGCGCCCCTACGCGAGGAGCTCCTCGCGTACTACACGGCGAAGGGCGCACGGCTGGAGTAACGCCGAGCCAAGCCAGCGTACGGAGCCAGCCAGCGTACGCTGGCTTGGCTCCGTACGCCATCGGCGCGCGGCTGCGTTAGCGCGTTGCCTCGAGCAGCTCGACCAGCAGCAGGTGCAGCGCCCCGCCCACCTTCGCGGTCTCGCTCGTGTTGGTCTGCAGCGCGGCGGCCAGGCCCAGGTCGGGGAACCAGCCCATGGCCGAGAGGTAGCCCGGAAAGATGCCCGTGTGCCCGATCATCGGGCCCAGGTCCGTGGAGTAGGTGATCACGCCCAGGCCGTACTCCTGCCCGGGGCCCAGGTTCGTCGGGACGGTGTCGAGCAGCTCGTCGAGGTAGTCGAAGTCGAAGGCCTCGCCGCGGTACAGGAGGAACGCCCAGCGCGCCAGGTCCGCGGGGGTGCCGTGCATGCCGCCGCCGGTCCACTCGATCTGGGGGTTGATCACGAAGCGCCCGTCCTCGATCGACTTGGGCGGGAACTGGAACGGGTTGGGGTCGCCGAGGTACCCGGGGACGACCCCAGGCAGCCGCGGGCCGGTGTTGGGACCCGTGGCGTCCAGGGCCAGGGGCTCGAGCAGGCGCTCGCGCAGCATGTCCTCGTAGCT
>JAJFFA010000867.1 GCA_021776885.1 Planctomycetota bacterium | reverse complement strand
GATGCCCGTCTGGACCTGGGCCAACCGAATGATGTACGGCGTGCGCGGGCTGCTCTACACCCTGGGCGCGCGAGTCGACATGAATGCGCTGAACGCCGAAGAGGTGCGACGCGCGGGTCTCCTGCGAGAGGCGGGGCAATGAAGGTCCTGGCGATCCGCCCCTCCCTCACCCGTCGCGGCCTGACCCAGGTCAGCCTCAACCCGGAGCCGACCAGCCTCTTGGTCGCGGCCACCGCCCTGCGCGACGCGGGCCACGAGCCGCGGGTGATCGACCTGCGCGTCACGCCGCGCCTTTCCCGTGAGCTGCGCGGGTTCGAGCCCGATGCGGCGCTGGTCTTCCTCTCGCTGCTCTCCCAGGGCCGCACGGCCGCCCTGCTCGACGACCTGCGCCGGCGCTTCCCGGCCCTGCGCATCCTGCTCGTGCCCGACGGCGAGTACGGCATGGAGCACATCAAGGAGCGGCCCGAGGAGTGGCGCTTCGCCCAGGCTGACGCCTTCACGAGCCTGTCGTACTGGAACGACGTGCGCGACCTGGTGCCCCGGGTGATCGAGCGCTGGAGCGCGAACGCGCCCCTCGACGACGTCGACGGCCTGTGGCTCAACCAGGGTCAGGGGCGCCTGCCGGACTGGCGCCCCACGGCGCCCCGGGCCGATCGGGTCGGGGACTTCGGCGTGCCCGACCGCTCCTTCCTGGGCGCGACCCGCGGCCGCTACAATTTCGGCGGCTTCGGGGACACGGCCTTCGTGGCCACGTCCTTCGGCTGCCGCTTCCGCTGCCGCTACTGCACGATGAGCAAGTACGGTGGGACGATCTTCGAGCGCGACCTGGACGACATCGTGTCCGAGCTGGCCAGCCTGACCGAGCGCAACGTCTTCCTGTTCGACTACGAGTCCCTGCAGGCCCCCGAGCACATGGCGCGCCTGGCGCAGCGCATCGAAGCCGCGGGCATCCAGAAGCGCTTCCGCTTCATGACCCGCGCGGACTCCGTCGTGGCCCAGCGCGGGCTGCTCGAGCGCTGGAAGGCGATCGGGCTCGAGTGGGTCTTCGTCGGCCTCGACGGCCACGACGACGAGCGCCTGGTCGAGCTGCAGAAGGGCGCCTCCCTGGACGTGAACCAGGGCGCCATGGACCTCTTGCGCGAGCTCGAGATCCCCGCCCTGACCGGCTTCGTGGTGTCCCCCGACGCAACGCGCGAGGACTTCCGCGCCGTCCAGCGCGCGGCCAGGCGCCTGGGCCCCGCGGCCCTGGGCTTCACCGTCGAGACGCCCCTGGTCGGCACGCGCTTCTTCGACGAGGAGGGAGAGCGGGTCACGACCCGCGACCTGTCCCTCTACGACCTGCAGCACGCGGTCCTGCCGACGCGCCTCCCGCTCGGGTCGTTCTACCGCCGGCTGGTCGGCCTGCACCTCTTCGCCGGGCGCTACAACCTGGCCTTCATGCTGCGCCACTTCGCCTGGCGCGACCTCCTGCGCACGGCCTGGATGGGGCTGCCGCGGCTCGTCTCGCTCTTCTTCGCCGCACGCCAGCACAAGGATGGCCTGGATCAGGGCAGCCGCGGGCCGACCCACGCCGAGGGCGACGCGGCGCTCACGGCAGCTCGAGCTCGAGGGTCCATCCCTGCCCGAGAGCTGCAGGCACGCTGAAGGAGCGCAACGCCCTGCGCTCGCCGACGAAGCGAGCGTGGGACGCGAGGTCCTCCGGCCGCACGGGTGTGGGTCAGGCTTCGAGCCAGGCATGGGTCTCGGCCAGGAGTCGGGGCACGCTGGGGGCGACGAAGAGCGCGGGCTGCAGGTCGGAGGGGTCGAAGGGCGTCGCCGCCATGCGCTCGAGGTCCCAGGGCAAGAGCTCAGGCCCTGCATCGATCTGCGCCAGCTCGGTGCAGGACGACAGGAGTCCCGCGCCGAAGGCGCGCACGCCGGACGCGGCGGCGACCAGCCCGAACTCGAGCACGTACCAGTACACGCGCTCGAGCTGGGTCAGGCGCTCGGGGCCCGCGTGCCGCGCGGCGACGCCGAAGCGCCGGTTGAGGCGGGCGATATCCGGGTCCGCCAGAGTGGCGGCGTGTCCGACCAGCTCGTGGATCACGTCCGGCTCCGGCGTGTAGAAGGGCCGACTCGCGTGGCGCATGTACTGCGTCGAGAGGAACACGCCACGCCCCAGGGCCTCGAGGAAGAAGCGCGCCGCGACCAGCCCGGCCACCGGTCGCATGCGGAAGCCGGTGCGCGGGGCGAGGTCGCGGTTGAGCGCTGCGAGCTGCGGGATGCGCAGCGGGTCGAGGGGGAAGGCCCGGGCCAGGCGCGTCAGCTCGGGCGCGGCATGCCGCGCGGAGAGCCGCTCGAGGCGCGCGCTGACCCGGCGCCAGACGCCGTGCTCGGCGGCGCTGTAGGGCGCATCGGGCACGGGCCCCGTCCCCGGGTACTCCGCGGCCAGACGCGCGATGGCGTCGCGCCGGGCGCGGTATTCGAGGTCACGGAAACCGGGGTGGTCGCTGTCGAGTTCGACGAGGTGCATGGGTTCGCTTCGAGCTGGGAAGCCAGAACCCGTGGAGCCGCACGAACGCGCGAAGGCAGCCCCCCGGGCTGCCTTCGGTGTGTCAACGCACTGCCGAAACGCCCGCTAGGTACGGACGTACGGATACGACGCCAGGGCCGAGGGCCCGGTCGTCGTGGGGGTGCAGGTGCGTTGTGAGTGCATACCTCGAAGCTAGCCCGAAATCGCGGGGGTGGGAACGCAGATTCGTGGCAAAAATCGAACTGCGCCGGGGCCCGGGCCCAGGGGCGGCCCGTCCCGGCTCGCGGCGCACCAGAACGAAGATGGGCGCTGGGACGCGGACGGTCGGGGCGGACTGCGCGGGGACGAGTGGTGTCTGATCGGGGCGCGCTGACGCCGCCGGAGCGCGGGTCAGGCGCCGCTCTCCTGCGCGCCGAGGGCCTGCAGGATCATGATCTTCTGCCAGACCTTGCGCGAGAGGCCCGTGCACAGGTTCTCGACCTCATTGACCGACGACAGCGCGACCGAGTCGTCGAAGCGCTGGACGTAGAGCGCAGCGACCTTGCCCACCAGGGCGAGCATCTCGCTGCAGTAGTCGAGGTAGCGCGACAGCTCGAAGTGGGTCAGCCCCTCGGCCGGTGAGCTCAGCGTGTCCGGGCCACGGCGCATGAGGCGCTCGGGGTCCTTGGTCAGCTGGTGCATGTCGATGATGTGCGCCACGGCGCGCAGCTCGTGCACCGCGGCGAGGGCCCGCCGGCGCTTGAGACGGTTCTCGATCGTGAACAGGAAGAAGGTCGCCGCTCCGATCAGGACCACGTCGTTGATCCCCGCCTCGAGGACCTGCACCAGGTCGGTGAAGCCCAGTCCGTCCTCCGGAAACTCGACGCTGGAGAAGGCCACGACCATGCCCAGCAGCACCCCCGCCGCGAGCAGGACGGCCAGGAGGCGCAGTGCCAGGAACGGCCGGGCGATGGCGCGCGAGCGCTCCTGGGCCCGGGTCGCGATGCCGTGCAGGTCCTGGCACAGGCGCAGCAGGCTCGAGCCCGGGAAGCGCTCCTCGATCCGCAGCGCGAGGAGGGCGAGGGTCTCGATGATCTTGGCCGGCTCGAGGGCCGTCGTGCTGAGAGGGGTCGCGGGCATGGGGGAGAAACCTCGACGGGGGCCACTCTAGCCGCCCCTGGCCCCCCATGTCCCGTGCGGTCCCGTGCGGTCCCGCGCGGTCCCGCGCCCCACCACGGCAGGCTGCGTCAGCGCAGGCGCAGGTCCGCCACGAGTGGGTGGTGGTCCATGTCCCCCACGCGGCGTCCGCGCCAGGGCCCGACCGCGCTCGCCGACACGGGTTCGAGGCCCGCGGGGTCGATCAGGACGTAGTCGAGGCGTCGGTCCGGTTCCGCCGTGGGGCCGGAGCGCAGGCCCGCGTCGACGAGCTGCCGGGTCGCATGCCCGTAGGTCTCCACGTCCAGGTGCTCGTCGTCCGTGAACAGGTCCTGGCGCGCGCGTCGGTCCAGGTCGAGGTTGAGGTCGCCGCACAGGAAGCGCGCGTCATGGCCGCCCTGTTCGAGCAGGCGTGTGACCGCCGCACCGATCGCGGCGTTGCGCTCCTGCGCGGACCAGGGGTGGGCGTGGACGCAGGCGGCGAGCACGTCGTCTCCCGCGTCGCTCTGGTACTGGATCAGGACCATGGGCCGGCCGCCCTCCTGGTCCGCGTGCAAGAGCCGCGCGCGGCCGCGGCGCGCCAGCACGCCGACCGAGCCCGAAGAGAGCAGCCGCAGGCCACCCCCGGCGTCCGCCGCCAGGCGCTCGAGCTGCGAGCGGCCGCTGAGCTCTTGCAGGAAGGCCAGGTCGAAGTCGAGGGCGGCCAGGGTCTGCGCCACCGCCGCCTCGTGCTCGCGCTCGAGGGCACGCCCGCTGCCCTGCCCCGTCCCGCCCACGTTCCAGGTCACCACCCGCAGGCTGCCTGCCTGCCGCAGCGCTCCGTCCCAGCCGCTCTCCCCCAGTCCCGGCACCCCGAAGCCGAGCAGGGCGAAGAGGCCGGCGGCGGCGAACAGGAGCGCCTCGCTCAGCCCCTCGCTCACCGCTCCTCCCGGCGCCGGAAGCGGGCGTGGGCCAGGGCCAGGAAGAACAGCCCGAAGGCCAGCAGCTTGGCGGCCTCGCGCAGGACCGCGCTGACGTCGATGCGCTCGTGCAGGAGCTCGCGCCAGTAACCCATCGAGCTGGTGAACAGGTAGGGCCGCAGCTCGGCGAAGAAGTGCACGCCGCTGACGATGTGCATCACGAGGTACAGGGCGACCGACGTCGCGGCGGCGTTCACCGGGCTGCGCATCCAGCTCGAGAACACCAGGCCGAAGGCCAGGGTGGTGAAGAGCGGCACGCAGGCCGCCGGCCAGACCAGGGCGAAGCGCCACAGGGCCTGGGTCTGCTCGAGGTGCTGGTGGCGGTCCGCCATGGCGAGCACCCCCGGGTACAGGTCCAGGTCCCCCCAGCCGACGAAGAACAGGCCGACGGTCAGGCAGGTGGCCAGGAAGGCGCCGGTCAGGAGCGTCAGGTAGACGAGGGCCACGCCGCTCTTCACGAGCAGGATGCGGCTCTTCGTCAGGGGCCGGGTGAGCAGCAGCGAGAGGCTGCCCGCCTGCGTCTCCCCCGCCAGCTGGGTGCTGCCTTCCGTCGCCGCGAAGATCGGCAGAATCAGGAGGAAGCCGAAGTAGAAGGCGTAGACGGTGAAGGTCAGGCCGTTGAAGTAGGAGCGGTTCTCGAAGGTGTAACGGAAGTCCGCGTCGCCACCCGTGCGCGTGCGCGCGTAGGTGTAGAAGCCGACCAGCATCAGCAGCAGGAACAGCGCCAGGGCCAGGAAGGCGAGCAGCGGGCGGCGCGAGCGCAGGAGCTTCTTCCACTCGAAGGAGATCATCGCGGCCTGGCCTCCGCGGCCCCGGTCGCCCCGGTCGCCCCGGTCGCCCCGGTCGCGGCCGCCCCCGCCGCGTGCGCGCGCAGGCGCGCGAGCAGGGCGCGCTCGAGGCTCGGACGCTCGAGGGCGTACTCGCGCAGCTCGAGGCCGGCGCCGGCGAACAGGGCCTGGGCCTCGCCCAGGGTCAGGGCGGCGCGCTCGAGCACCAGGCTCCCGTTGACGCGCTCAAAGCCCAGGTCACGCTGGGTCAGCAGGGCGGCGGCGCCCTCGATGTCGTCGGCGCCGAGGCGCAGGTGCTCGGCCTCCGAGCGCAGGCTGGCCGGCGGCCCGTGGAACACGGGGCGCCCCTCGACGAGCACCAGCAGCTCGTCGACCAGCTCGTCGAGCTCGACCAGGAGGTGGCTCGAGAGCAGCACCCCCACGCCCTCCTCGCGGGTCAGGCGCGCGAGGACGGCGCGCAGCTCGAGCACCGCCAGGGGGTCGAGCCCGTCCGTGGGTTCGTCGAGGACCAGGAGGCGCGGGCGCGGCACGAGGGCCTGGGCCAGGGCCAGGCGCTGGCGCATGCCGAAGGAGAAGTTGCGCACGCGCTCGTGAGCGCGCTCGGCCAGGCCGACGAGCTCGAGGGCGGCGTCCACTTCGGCCCGCGCCGCGCGCCGGCT
>JAJFFA010000866.1 GCA_021776885.1 Planctomycetota bacterium | reverse complement strand
ACGACGACGAGCCGGCAGGCGACTGTCGTGTGACCGGTGGAGGGCACGACACCTTCTCGACACCACTGGGCGCGCGCCTCTACCAGGGCAGTGGCCAGGCCGGGGCGCCAACAGGCTCGCAGCCGCAGCCCTTCGGCGAGTGGACCCATCACCAGCGTCGCGGCCCCGATGGACGCTTCATCTTCCACGCGGGTACGGCCAGCGCGCCCGCCGGTACCGAGATCAGTCTGGTGGCTTGCGCTGACGAAGGTTTCTGCAACCAAGCGCGTCCGGCGCCGTTCAAGCAGATTGATTTCGAAGGCGTGGGCAGCTTCCGCAACCTGCACAACCCCTCGCCGGAGTTCGCCATGGCCGTGGTTCCGGGCGACACGCGGCACTTCTTCAGCGTGCACATCGAGGACCTTGGAGAGCCGGGCGGGCAGGGTGGCCAGAGTGGTCAGAACAACGATGAGGACCTGTGCGACCCCGACGGACACGCGGGTGAGATCGCACCCTGCGATTGCCCGGACTTCTATCGGATGCGGATCCACGTCGACGCGGATCCGACTTCAGCGGTTCTCTACGAGGTGTTCGGCTACATCGAGAACGGCAACTACCAGATCCATCCGCCCATCGGCGGTTGATCTGGCCCGCGGCGCTATTACCGAACCAGGTTCGCCGCCGCACACGCTCGCTGACACCGAGCGTGTGCGCGGACGGCCCTGGTTCCGGAGCGGGTTCCGGAGCCCTCAGCGGAACATCATCTCGACGCCGTTCGAGAAGTTGAAGCCCGCCGGGCCGCCCATGCCGTCGCGGAACCAGCACTGGAAGTTCCAGGTCGTGCCGGAGCCGATGAAGAAGCCCACGGGGGGCGCCACGAGGTCGACCGTACGGGTCAGGGCGTTGTTCATCACCGGCAGGACCGGCCGGATGCGGAACACGTTCTGGGCGACGCACAGGAAGCCGTCGCCGAAGGGCAGCATGACCTGACTGCGGCCGGCGAAGAACGTCGCGTGGGTGTTGGGCAGGTCCGTGACCGTTAGGGTCAGATCGTTCAGCGCCAGGCAGGGGATGCCCAGCGCTTCGATCTGCGCCGTGAGGCCGGTCGAGTTCGTGGCTGCTGCGCAGTAGGGGACGCCCGTCACTTGCTCCTGGCAGCAGTCGAACACGACCCCGGGGTTCGTGGCGACAGCGACCTGTTCCGCGACCGCCAGCAGGTCGAGCACGTCCGCGCCGGGGATCGCGGCGTCGACGGGCTCGAAGGCGGGGCTCGGGTACGCCGTGTTGCGCACCACGAAGCTGTCCGTCACGTCCCACACCTCTCCCGCGCCGTCCTGCCCGATCACACCGTAGAGGTCGACGAGCGGAGCGTCCGATCCGGCGCCCGTGGCGATGCCGCTGAAGATGGCCACGGCGTCGTTGCCGTCGTAGGTGGGCGCGTCGTACTGATCGGGCGCGAAGCCGTAGACGAACTCGAAGCAGGTCTCGGTCGTCATCGGATCGCAGGCCGTGTTGCCGGCGTCCTCCCAGGCGAACACGAAGATCTCGCCGGGCTGCAACAGGACCGAGCTGAAGGGCGTCGAGATCCCGCCGGCCATGGTCAGCGCTCCGTCGGGGAACACGGCGACGCTGAACTGGGACATGTCGAGGGGCACGTTGGACTGGTTCTGGAGCTCGAGCCACTTGGGCTGGCCGCCGTCGAGCGGGCCGTCGACGATCTCCGTGATCACGGGTCCCGGCGGGCCCTGTCCGGCCGTCATCGCGACCAGGGATTGCAGGGTGAACGAGCCCACGTCCGCGGCCAGGAAGACGACGTCGGTGTACTCGTCGAGGGACGGACCATCCATCACGCTGAACTCGACGCGATCTCCCTCGAGGAACAGGGTTCCCCCGGCCAGGGCGAGTCCGGCGGGGTCCTCCCCGGTCCACCATTGATTGGGCATGCCGTTCGGGAGGGTGGTCAGCCCGCACTCCGTCAGACCGCGCGATCCTCCCGGGAAGTTCGCCGAGCCACCGGCGGCAGGCTGAGTGACCGTGATCACGTCGCCGCAGTAGTTCTGGCGCGCGAGGTTCGTGCTGGTGACGCCGCTCATCGTGAAGTCGGTGAAGACGTCGATGGTCATCCCGGAGTCGACCACACTCATGCGGTTCGTCATCAGAGTCTGGCCGCCGTAGCTGCCGAACGTGCGGGTCTCGACGAAGGCTCCTGCAGGGGTGACGTCCGGGTCGAAGGGCGGGATGGCCGCCGAGTAACACCCCGAGCCCGCCGGTAGGCGTACGCTGACGCCGTCCAGCCCACTCGAACCGATGTTTGAGACGACGAGTTGCGTGCCCACGACGGCGACGCTCGCCTGTCCCAGGGCCGTGATGGTCGAGTCCTGGAACTGCGTCCCGCCGGGGGCCGGGGCAGAGTCGATCAAGAAGCTCCCGGCAACGTCCGGGATGTCGCCGGCGATCCGGATCAGGAACGACTGCCCGGGAGCGTCGGCGATGAGCACCACGGAGCCATCGCTGCCGCAGTCGCTGTCGCTGCAGTCGATGGGGGCGCTCGGCGGGCAGGACAGTCCGTCGTAGACGGCCAGGATCGCGCCCTGTCCCCCGGTCAGACCGCAGGTCTCGATGCGGTAGAAGCCCGCGGCCGGGGAGCTCCAGGAGTACCAGACATCGGGCCCGAACGATCCGCAGCCCGGCACGGCCGGGCCGTCGAGGGTCGCGAACGACGTGTCGAACGTGAAGGTACCCTCGCCCGCGATCGCCTCGGGTGCCTGGCAGTTGTCGTTGGCCGGGCTGGCATTGCCGACGAGGAACAGGCCGCTGCCGGTCGGGCTGGCCGCAGCCGGAGTCCCGATCCGGATCAAGTAGGACACGCCTGCGCTGGCCTGGAAGAGGAAGCGCGACGCCGGGCCGCAGCCGTTGTCGTCACAGGCCAAGGCCGGGCCGGGGGGGCAGACGCCGTTGGCGTAGACCGCGACCTTGGTATCCAGCGGCTGGAAGCAAGTGGCGACCCCCACGAAGGCGTTCCCCGGGGCAGTCCACTCGAACCACACGTCCTGATGGATCTGGTCGCCGCCACCCAGGTCGCACAGCATGTCGCCCAAACCGTCGGTGGTCGCGCCCGTGAGGTCGAAGGGGAAGTTGCCGAATCCAGGCAAGGAGGGGGCCAGCGCGCAGCTGTCCGCGCCCTGCGACTGGGCCGGCGGCGCCAGGAGGAACCCGACGACAACCAGGGACGGGAGGCTACCCACCCGTAGCTGGCAGCCGTGAAGTGGGGCGAAGAGGTCGCCGAGGCGACCGGAGCGAGCTGACTTGTTATTCATCGGACCACCTAAAAATTGGGTGCGAGGCGCCGGAATCGGACAGGCGTCCCGACGCCATCCCAAGGTACCAACTCACTAGGAATCCTCGACTTTCTCGGGGCCCGGTGTAACGGGGAGGCGCGACGTCGGCTGGGGAGGGTGTGGGGCGGCAATCGGCCAGCCCCCAGGAGGAGCCCCCAATGCCCATCATCCGACCTGTCCGTTTCGCGCTCGCCGCCGCTGCCCCGCTCGCACTCGCGTGCGCCGTCTCCGCCCAGTCGCACCTCGGAGGAGAGGGCGCCGGGGTCGAGTTCGGCTGGTCCGTCGACAAGGCGGGCGACCTGGACGGGGACGGCTTCGAGGACATCGTGGTCGGTGCGCCGAGGGACGCCACGTTCGGGGCCGAGAGCGGCAGCGTGAGCGCAGTCTCGCTGCGCTTCCAGACGGTCCTCTGGCGCCGCTACGGGGCGCAGCCCGGAGACCAGTTCGGCTGGTCGGTCAGTGGCGCGGGCGACGTCGATGGCGACGGGTTCGACGACGTCCTGGTCGGCATTCCGGGCGACGACACGGCGCTGGGCCTCGACGTGGGCGGCGCGCGCCTCATGAGCGGCCGCGACGGC
>JAJFFA010000865.1 GCA_021776885.1 Planctomycetota bacterium | reverse complement strand
GCCACAAACCACAACGACGACCGTCGCGGCTTGGAAGACGACGGGGTGTTCGTCAGTCGTCACGACGTACCGCGCGGCTTTCGTTTGTTCGACGGTGTGGATTGGATCCTGAGCGACAATCAGAAGCGTAGCCGTTGGTGGTCGTTCGAGCGGGCCGAGAGCATCCAACGCCGTCATTATGACGGTCGCCGTCGGTGCCGCTTCAATCGGGCCGCTCGGAGTGTAAGCCGTGATCGTCACGGTTGCGGTCGGCGCCTTCTCGATTGCGGGCGGCTGCGCGGTCATCGTGACGACGACGGTCGCCGGCTTCTCGTGTGGTCCCGCCGGCGTTTGTGCCGTCGCGGTCATCGTGGCGGTCGGCGCGGTCGTTTCCAAGTAGTGCACCGTGACCGTCACTTGGTCGACGCTGGCGGTCGACGTTCCGGCGTGGCGATAAGCCGCAATAACAACGCCAAACGACGCCGAATTCACTTCGGCAGGGGTCCACGTCTCGCCCCATAGTTCCGCTGAGCCGCCGTAGGTTTTGACACTTTCGACCGTGGTGAACATCGCGGCGTCGGATAAGTTCGTAGCGCTATAGTCGCCGATCGATTTCATCAGTTGCACGTTGTTATCGCGACAAACATGCGAGACCGGGCTGCCGACCGACGTTCGCTTTTGCTCAATAAACACTTCGACGCCGAGAATTACCGACGCCGCGGGAATCGCAAAACCGAAGTCGCTTACGCTAATGTAGTGACTCTGCCAATTGGCGGCGCTGACTTCGACGGTGGCGTAGGAATTGTCCGACGCTTTCGCCGAGTCGGTCGACGACCAATGCACAATCCCACCGGCGCGAACCGCGTTATTCGTGGCCGCCGGGGCGTTGGGTCCTTCGCTGCTCGCCATAGCATCCTACTCGAACAGAATGATTCCCGTATCAGCTCGCCATTCGACGACGAAGTCGCTGCCATCGGCCACGCGCGGGCTGGCGTACTCGTGCCAACTAATCGGGCGAAGCGTGCCGACGTCATCCCACACCAACAACACGCCGGCAACGTCTCGCGTACCGGCGCCAAGAATAGAAAACGTCGCGTCCGTCGCGTCAAACTTCGAGCGGTCGTTGGTGTCGTCTTTCGTGATCGTCTTGCCGCCCAGCGTTTGTTGTGCGTAGCCCGAGCCATCGTGTTCGTCGAGCGTCGTAAAATCAGTAGTCGCCGAAATGCCGTCGTTCTCGCTTCCGGCGGTCGTGTTGGTCATCAGCAAAAGCACTTTGACGGTGATCGTCAGAATATCTTCTTGCGGCAAGTTCTCTTTGCCTTCGTTATATACTTGAGTTGCCATCGGTCTCGCTCCGTGGTGAGTGTGGCGGCGTGAAGACACGCAAAACGAAACGCCGAGCGGCTGGCATAGGCGACCATACCGCCCGACGTTCGCCTGGGATTGCGGCTAGTCGTTGGTGATTGGCGCCGTCGCGGTGGCGGCGTGGAACGCTTCCAGAATGACCTTGTCCGACGGCAGTTCGATCGTAAAGTTGCTACCATCGGGCACGCGCGGGGTCGTATAGGGTGCGTACAACAGAGGCACACTTTGCAAATCGTCGCCCAAGACGTTGATGTAGTACAGAACGCCCTGGATGTTGCGGGCACCGTCGCCCGACAACGACGGGAAGACGGGGTGACTGGCACACACGAGCTTATTCGAGTTGCGGGCCGTGTCGGCGTCAAACGTCGGCGTGGCCGTCGACAAGGCCAGCCGAGCGTAGCCCGTGCCATCACACTCGTCGAGCGTCGTGAAGTCGTCAAGAAACTCAATCGCATCGTTCTCGGTGTCGCAGGTAGTGTTCGTCATCACGAGAATCAAGCGAATATCGCCGACGACGTTAATGCCTGCTGCACCTTCCAGAATCTTCTTCCAAGTCTTGTGATAGACCACGTTTGCCATCGTTTCGTCCTCGCTTCAATTGGTGAATAAATAAGGGCGGCGAGTGCGGCGCGTAGATGCCAAGAATTGCCGCGCCGGTGTACCACTCGCCGCTACCTCAGTTTCCTTCGCTCTTGGCTGGAATGGGTCATAATGCGTTTCTTAACTTCAACAGTGACGCAACTAATTCTTGGCGTGCGGTTGGCAAGTCGTCGTGCTCTCTGACTCCCCAACCGCGCCGCACGGGGTCGCCCTCGTAGATTGCTTTCTTCTCCGCCCAATAAAGTACGCTGTCTAAGATGTTCAGCGCCGACCGATTGAAGCCGCCGGCACCATTCAAACCATCGCGGCCCGGCTCGCCGCGGTCGCCTTTCTCGCCGCGAAAATAGTCGGGATGATCGGCAATAAGCGTCGCCAGTATCACCCGCACCTTCGCCTCTAGGTCGACCGTGGGCATCGGGGTGTCAATCGGTGGCGGATTAGGCACGGGGCGTGTTCCGTCCAGGTCGATCGGTCGTGACGGATCGAACAAACTACTCACGCGCCGCCACGAAGGGTCTCCACGCCATGAGTTATCTGTCAGCGTGAGCGACGGGTTCATGCGACCGCCGCGCGTGTGCATTAAATTGCAATTGTGGCCCGTCTCGTGGGCGTGGTCTTCGAGCATCAGCGCACGCGATGGCGACCAACCCGAATCGAGATATTGATAGACGTTGTCGTAACACGACCCATCGTTGAACTGACCTTCGCCGACTTGGCTACCGGGCAACCCGCGAAACGTCACGTCGATGTTCGACGCTTGCCCATGTCGCACGTAGATCATCCGCACGCCGACTTCGGCCCAACACTCTTGGTGCTTGCGTTTTATCCATTCCCAATGTGCGGCCCAATTCGCCGGTGGCGGCTTGACATCGATCAGCACGTTCCACGCGTCGCTCGTTGCGTTCGG
>JAJFFA010000864.1 GCA_021776885.1 Planctomycetota bacterium | reverse complement strand
CTTGCCCTCGTAGCCGAGGGCGTAGACCCGGCCGCCGCCGAGGACCGGCGTCCCGCGGCCGGCGATCTCGTAGGACCACAGGTCCCCTTCGCCTCCGGGCTGCCAGCTCTCGATCAGGCCGGTCTCGGGCGAGGTGCCGTTCTGGGCCGGACCGCGCCAGGACAGCCAGCCGCTGTCGACGGCCAGGCCCGAGGCCAGGCTGTCCCCCGCGCCGGCGGCGGTGTTGGCGGACGTGGTGCCGCAGGCGAGGCCCAGGAAGCCCAGGGCCCCCAGGGCACTCGCGGCCAGCAGGCCGAGGACGTGGGGCGAGTGCGCGCGCGGCGCGAACGGTAGGAACGGTCGTCTCGTCGTTTGCATGGGCACCTAAGGATCCGTAGGCAGGATCCGCAGATTGGACAATGGCGCGGGGGTCGGGCGCCAGCAGGCATCCTGTCCGCCGCGGGTCCGGGTTGGCCACGAGCGGTTCTCAGCGCGGGGCGCACCCGGACGCCGAACAGGTCTCGGGGGGGAGCGCGAAGGTTCGCACAGCCGACCACCCGCCGCGACCTCGAATCCGGCGGAAAGCCGATTCCATACAGGACCGCGACGCCGCGCTGACCGAAGGCCGCGGTCGGGTCGGAGACTACTCCTCGCCGGCGTAGCCGAGGGCGTCCAGCTCTTCCTTCAGGGCTTCGCTCTGCTCCTCGATCGCCGGGATCGGCGCCGCGTCGAAGCCGGGCTCGGCGGCGAGCAGGGCGTCGAAGGCGGCCTCGAGCTCCGGCGCGATGCGCTGGAACAGCGGGTCGTCCGGGAGGATCCGCTGCTCCTCGAGGGGATCCTCCTCGAGGTTGACGAGGTAGCGCTCGCCGCGGCTCCAGGTCAGCTTCCAGGGCCAGCGGATGCGCGCCGTGGTCTGCTTGTGCGCCCCGACCGTGCGCTCGGCCGGCGCCCCGTCGCGCAGGCTGAAGCCGGGCAGGCGCGGGTCCGGGTCGAGGCCCACGGCGTCGATCACCGTCGGCACCACGTCCACCAGGCTGACCAGGGCCGAGTCGCGCTCGCCCGCGCGGTAGCCGTCGGGGAAGCGCACGATCATGGGGATGTGCAGGCCCTCCTCGAACAGCTTCCCGTGCCCGTTCAGGTCGTCCCGGCGCTCGCCCAGGTTCTCGCCGTGGTCAGCCGTGATGACGATCAGGGTGTCCTCCAGCAGGCCGTCCGCGCGCCAGCCCTCGATCCACTTCTCGAGCATCGTGTCGACGTAGCGGATCTTGCCGTCGTACAGCGCGATCATCGCCTCCAGCTGCTCCGGCGTCAGGCTGACGCGGCCCGGGACCACCTCGCGGAAGTCGACCCCCTCGAGGCGCTGCTTGGCGTCCGGAATGAAGAGCGTGTCGAAGGGCTTCGGGGCGCGGTACAGCAGGCTGCTCGCCTTGGGGATCGCGTCCTTGTGGGCGTCGAAGAGGTGCAGGAACAGGAAGTAGGGCGAGCCCGGCTCGAGCTCGGCCAGTGAGGCGTCCAGGTGCTCCTCCGCCAGGGGCGCGCGCTCGTGGTCCAGGAACACGTCGAAGCCGCGGTCGTGGCCGTAGCGCACACCGATCCAGCCCGGCTTGTAGAGCCCGATGGTCTGGTACCCGTAGTCGTGGAGCCGCTGCGCCAGGAACGGGATGCGCGGCGAGAGGGCGACCTCCTTCGAGACCACCCCGTGCTGCTCGGGGTAGAGCCCCGTCAGCATCGTCACGTGCGAGATCAGCGTCCACGGCGCGACGCTGTGCGCGCGGTCGAAGACCAGGGACTCCTGCGCCAGGCGCTCGAGGTACGGCGTCGTCTCGCGCTCGTAGCCGTACAAGCTCATGTGGTCGGCGCGCAGCGTGTCCAGGGAGATCAGGATCACGTTGGGCGGACGCTCGTCGCTCCCGGAGCCGCACCCCGCCAGGACAGCGAAGAGGGCCAGCAGCGCTACGGCGGGTTGGACGAGCATGGCGCAGAGCCTAGTGGGGTGGATCAGAAGTTCGCCACATATGTTTCGCCCCCTTGCGTCCATGGCTGCGTTGCAGCTCCTTCGAGTATCCATCGAATACGCGGCGTCGCTGCGCCTTGCCACGAACACAAGGTGACGGAACTCATGCACCGAATTCCTGATCCACCCCACTAGCGCCGCCGGCTCGATCGGGCCAGACGGCGAGTCAGTCCCCGCCCACGCAATAGAGCGCGTCCGCGGTGCGCACGTACAGGCGTCCCGCCGACGCGCTGATCGTCGAGCGCGAGGGGTAGCTGTCCATCTTGTTGCGCGCCAGCACGGTCAGCGTCTCCGCGGCGGCGTCGAGCACGACCACGTGGCCCTCGGCGTCGATCACGTAGACCTTGCCGTCGGCCCCCGTGGGCGAGGCGCGCAGGAAGGCGTCCGTCTCGAGCTCGCCCTGGTAGAGCAGCTTGCCGCTCTGGGGCTCGAGGCAGACCAGGCGCTGGTTGCGCCCGTCGACCGCGAACAGCCGGCCCTGGTACAGGAGCGGCGTGGTCGAGTCGGGGGTCGGACGCTGGAGGGTCCAGAGCTCCTCGACCTGGGTCCCGCGCACGCGCAGGCCGTGCATGGGGCCGTGCTGCGGAGTGGTCACGACCACCAGGCCGTCGTCGCCCGTGACCGCGCTCGAGACGTGACGGAAGTTGGGCGCCTTGCGCGGGTTGATGCCGCACCAGCGCCAGCGCTCCTCGCCGCTCTCCGGGTCGTGTCCAGAGAGGCAGTCGCCGCCGAGGATCAGGAGTTCCTCACGCTCCTCGTCCCCGTAGCGGTTCGTGAAGGGAATCGGCGTGGTGTAGGCCTCCTGGGACTCGGCGCGCGCCTCGTTCGGGCGCACGTGGCGCCAGAGCTCCTTGCCGCTGTCCGGGTCGAGGGCCAGGACGTAGGACTCGCCGCGGTGCAGCACCTCGACGTAGAGCTTGCCCTTCCAGAGCAAGGGGCTCGAGGCGTAGCCCCAGTTGATCACCACCTGGCCGGAGGGCGGGAAGATGTTCCTGCGCCACAGCTCCTCGCCCTCGACGTCGCACATCAGGAGCTCGCCGGTGCCGAACAGAAAGGCGACGTGCTCGCCGTCGGTGACGGGCGACGGCGCGGCCATGGTGTTCTCGCGCCCGCGGGGCAGGTTCTCGGGCAGGCGCCCGCCCGCGCCCATGGGCACGGCCCAGAGGATCTCGCCCTCGACCCGGTCGAGCGCCAGGGCCACCAGGGTGTTGTCGACCCGGTCGACCGCGGTCAGGAAGACGAAGTCCCCCACCACGACCGGCGTCGACGAGCCGGGGCCGGGCAGGTCGCACTTCCAGGCCACGTTCTCCGTCGTGCTCCACTCGACGGGCAGGCTGCCCGCGTCGGTCGAGCCGTTGAAGGCCGGGCCACGCCACTGGGGCCAGTCGGTCACGAGCAGGGCGAGGAGCAAGGGGAGCATCGGGAATCCTCTCGGGAGTCCTGTCGGAGGCCCATCGAACGCCGTGGGCGAAGGCGGGCGAAGCGAGAGGCTAATCTCTGGGACCCGCGGCGTATCCACCCGAACGCCGCCTCCATGGAACCGCAACGCGTCCCTTACGCACCCCCGAACGCACCCCCGACATGCTGCAGTCCATCGCGCTCCTGGCCCTCGCCTGCACCAGCTCCGGCGCCCCCGGCCCCGCCGTCCCCGCCCCGGACCACGCGCACTGGACGCGCTTCCGCGGCCCCAGCGGCGCCGGGGTCGGACGGGCGGACGACCTGCCCCGCGTGCCGACCCGCGCAGACTGGCGCTGGCGCAGCGAGCTGCCCGGGCGCGGCCCGGGATCCCCCGTGGTCTGGGGCGAGCGTGTCTTCGTCTGCGCCGAAGAGGAAGGCGGCGCGCGGGTCCTGGCCTGCCTCTCCGTCGCGGACGGCGAGACCCTCTGGACCCGCAGCGCCGACCTCGCGCCCTACGAGCGGCACCAGGACCTGAACACCCACGCCTCCTCCTCCCCCAGCGTCGACGCGGACGGTGTCTACGTGCAGTGGGTCGACGGCGACACGCTCCAGCTGCACGCCTTCGACCACGCCGGCGAGCCGCGCTGGACGCGCGAGCTCGGACCCTACCGCGCGGGGCACGGCGCCGGCTCGTCGCCGGTCGCGGCGGACGGGCGGGTCTACGTCGCCGCGGAGAGCGACGCGCAGGCCTGCGCGCTCTTCGCCCTGGACGCGGGGAGTGGTGAGGTGCTCTGGCGCCAGGCGCGCGACACGGGCAAGGCCTCCTTCGCCACCCCCTGCCCCTGGAGTCCGGAGGGCGGAGCGGCGCAGGTCCTGATGGCCAGCACGGCCCACGGGGTCAGCAGCCTGGACGCCGCCAGCGGGCGCGTGCTCTGGGAGCACAAGCAGCTCTTCCGGCAGCGCGTCGTCGCCTCGCCCTTCGTCGCCGGCGGCCTGCTCTTCAGCAGCGCCGGGCGTGGCGGCGGCGGCGTCGAGAGCGCCACCCTGGCCCTCGACCCGGCGGGCGGCGCCCCCGAGCTCCTCTACCGCCGCGAGCGCGCCCTGCCCTACGTGCCCACGGCCCTGGTCTGGGACGGCCTGATGTTCACCCTCGCCGACGGGGGCATCGCGTCGTGCTTCGACGCGCGCTCGGGAGAGGAGCTCTGGCGCGAGCGCGTCGACGCCAACTTCTACGGCTCCCCCGTCGTCATCGACGGCCGCCTCTACGCCATGAGCCTCGAGGGCGAGCTGATCGTCCTGGCCGCCGCGGCGGAGTTCGAGCTGCTCGGGAGCAGCGACCTGGGTGAGGGTTCCTACGCCACCCCGGCGGTGGCCGGCGGAGTGCTCTTCCTGCGCACCGAGCGACACCTGATCGCCGTGGCCGGGGACGCCTGAGCGAAACATTTCCGGCCCACGCCTCTACGCGCCGGGTCGCGCCCTCGCTATCATCGCCGGACTGAGGTCACCCCATGAAAGTCCAAGAAGCCATGACGTTGCTGGTTCACACCAGCCATCCCGACGACACCCTCGACCGCGCCGCGCGTCTGCTCTGGGAGCACGACTGCGGTGCCGTGCCGGTCGTCGACTCCCACGAC
>JAJFFA010000863.1 GCA_021776885.1 Planctomycetota bacterium | reverse complement strand
GGGCGCTACACGACCGAGGCGGGTGCCGAGATCGTCGTCACGCGGGACGGCGGCGGGTTGAGCCTTCACTGCGCCGACCCGCAGGTCTTCCCCTTGATCTTCGCGGAGAACGAGACGGACCCCGCGCGCCATGCGTCGAGCCATGAGAAGTCGATCGGGCTGATCGAAGCGTCGCTGATGGGCGAGTACGAGCGGGTTCGCGCAGCCTTCGGTGGCCGCATGAGTCTCGACGAAGTGGCCCAGCGCGAGGGCGCGCTCTGGGAGTCCCTCGAGGAAGAGCTCGGTTCGCTGATGGACCTGGCTGCGCTGGGCGTGATGCCCGGCGAAGGCACCCATGTCATCGTGCGCCTCGACTTCGAGGGTGGGGTGAGATTCGTGCGCCACGTCTGGGAAGGTCCCGAGCTGGCGGGTCTGCGCATTCTCGAAGAGCTGCCGGGACGCAGCTACCTGCCCGAATCCCCCACGAGCTTCGTCGCTTTCGATTTTCGCCGCCTCTCGGCGGCGCGCGTGCGTTTCGAGCTCGATGCCGAGAGTGGGCAACCGCAGGCGATCGTGTTCGGCTCTGGGCTGAACGGACTTCAGGCGCAGCGCACGCAGTAGATCGGCGAGCTGCCCGGGCCCAAGCGGGTCACAGGTCGAGGATCATCCAGCGGTCGCACATGAAGTGGCCCGTGTTGCCCATGGGGCCTTCGAGGGGCTGGAAGCCCGCGCTCTCGTACAGGCCGTGGGCGGCGCGCATGGGGATGATCGTCTCCAGGTAGCAGCGCGCGAAGCCGTGGGAGCGGGCGCTCTCGAGGCAGCGCTCGAGCAGCGCGCGCCCGGCGCCCAGGCCGCGGGCCTCGGAGACGAGGTACATCTTGCGCAGCTCGCAGACCTCCGGCGGGCCGCCGTCGAGGGGGGCGATGCCGCCGCCGCCGATCACGCGGCCGTCGCACTCGGCCACGAAGTAGGCGCTGCGCTCGCGGCGGTAGGCGGCGCTCATCGACTCGATCTCGGCGTCCATGATCGAGAAGCCCTCGCCGACGCAGGCGAACTCGCCCATCACGCTGCGCACGATGTGCGCCACGTCCGGGTCGTCGCGGCGCCGGATCGGACGCACCACGAGCTCGCGTCGACGCCGCGAGCGCTCGAGGGCCGCGGCGTACAGCTCGAAGCCCTGCACCACGGTCGCGCGCTCGCCCTCCGCCAGCAGGGCCAGGGCGCCCTCGACCTGGGCGCAGGCGCCGGCGTGGATCGCGTCGACGCGTGTGCGCCCGCCGGGGGTCAGGCTGAGCTGCTTGCCACGCTGGTCGCGGGGATCGACCGCGACCCGCACCAGGTCGTCCTGGATCAGCGGGGCGACGAGGCGCGTCACGCTGGAGCGGTCGAGGCGCAGGATCGCGGCCAGCTCGGCCGGCGCCAGCTCGCCACGGCGTTCGAGCTCGACCAGGGAGTGGCACTGGGAGTGGGTCACGCCGCCCGCGGCGTAGCGGCCTTCGAGCATGCCCAGCTCGCGCACCGTGCGCCGTGACGCGTCCCTCAGGCGGTCGATCTGGGAGCTGAGGTCGGATCCGGGCCGCCCGCTGCTTGGGGTGGTTGATTGCGCCATACAACGATTGTATAGCGCAATCAAAGGGTCGTCAATGGCCGCTGACCCGTCCTGGGCGCTGCGGGACGGGCCCGCGGGCGCATAGACTCGTCCGCCCCGGCACGGATGAGCGGCGACCAGAACGGCGAGGAGACGGAGCACTTGCAGCGCGGCGTGGGTCCCTTCTGGGCCGGCGTGGTGCTGCTGGTGGTGGCCTACGTGGCGGGCGGGCTGGCCGGGCTCGACTACCTCCTGCCCCAGGTGCGCGACTTCGACGCGTCCCTCGTGCCCCAGTCCGTGGCCCTGAGAGAGGGACGCGCCGCCGCGCCCCAGGCCTGGGCCAAGTACCCGCACCTGCAGAGCTGGATCCTGTCCGTGACCAGCCCCGCCGCCGGGGACCCGGCCCCCGACCCCGCGGACTTCGCCGGGGACCCGCAGGCGGAGCTCGAGGCGCACCTCGCCTTCGCCGGCCGCCTGCTGCGCGACGCGCGGCGCGTGGTGCTCTTGCTCTCGGCGCTGCTGCTGCCCCTGGTGTTCCTGGTCGGGCTGCGCCTCTTCCCCCCAGCCTGGGCCCTGGTCGCGGTCGCCTTCACCGCGACCAGCCTCTTGCTGAGCGCCTTCGCCCTGCAGGCGCGCCCCCACGCCGGCGTCGCGGTCTTCTCGACGGCCGCGCTACTCGCCTGTGCCCACCTGGCCGGGGTCGCCGAACGCGGCCGCGTCCTGCGCTACCTGCTCGCCGCCGTCGCCTGCGCCCTGGCCACCTCGAGCCTGCACAACGGCGCCTTCACCTTCGTCGGCTTCGGCGTGGCGCACCTGATCGCCTCCCGCGGGCGGGGCTGGCGCGGGCAGTGGCCAGCGCTCCTGGCGCTGCCGATCCTGTTCGTCTGCGCGCGCCTCTTCTATCCCTTCGTGTTCGAGCCCGTCGCCGAAGAGGCGGACTACGGCGAGAGCGCAGCGTTTCCGCACCGTCTGCCCATCGAACGCTTCAACGGCAGCGGCTTCGCCAAGCTGCTGCGCTTCACCTACGACTACGACCCGGTCCTGGGCGCCCTGGCCGCGCTGGGCCTGGTCGTGCTGCTCGTGCGCCTGGCGCGCGAGCGCACGGCCCTGTTGCGCGGCGAGCGCGGCCGCACGCTGCTCGTCTTCGGCGCAGCTGTCGGCGCCTACGCCCTGGCCCTCGGGCTCTACGAGCAGATCTTCCACCGCTTCCTCTTGCCCCTCGTGCCCTGGTTCGCGCTGCTGGCCACCCTGGCCCTGCGCAGCGCGCTCGCACGCGTGCGCTCGCCGTGGATCACGGCCTTCGTCGTGCTCGCCGCCCTGGCCTTCCCCGCCTACGTCACGGCCCGGCTGCACGTCCTGCGCACGCGGCCCGACACCTACGAGGAGGCGGCGGAGTGGGTCCAGGCCCACGTCGATCGCGGGTCCGAGCGCGTGCTCGTCGCCTACCAGCTGACCTTGCCCCTGTTTCACGGCGTGCCGGAGGGACTCGAGGACGACCCCCTCGACTCGCCGATCAAGCACGACTGGTTCAAGTACGTGCTGCGCCTCTCCGCGCAGGAGCTCGCCGCGCCGCGCTGGCCGGTGTACTTCTTCAACGACCAGGGGCGTATCCCGCGCGACGGCCTGGACGA
>JAJFFA010000862.1 GCA_021776885.1 Planctomycetota bacterium | reverse complement strand
AGAGCGCGAAGCCATCGAGCTCGATGCCCTCCTCCGTGCGCACGCGGAACAGCTCGCGCTCGCCGCGGGCCAGGCCCGCGAAGGCGGCGTCCACGGCGGCGTTGTCCTCGAGCACGCGCAGGGTCTCGTGCTCGGGCAGCGAGACGAGGGCGACGCGCATGCCGCCCTCGAAGGAGGTCAGCGTGTGCAGAGCCACGCTGCCGTCGGGGGACACGTCGTAGCTGTTCCAGCCCTCGTCCTGCGCGGGGGTCACGCGCCGCGGGGTCCCGCCGGCCAGGGGCAGGGCGTAGAGGTAGCGCTGGGTGGGATCGTCGGGCGAGGCGACGTAGTACAGCTCGCCACGGGCGCGATCGACGTGGGCCACCTCGATCAGGTCGTGGTTCTCGCCGTGCAAGGGACGCAGCAGCGCCCCTGCGCGGGCCAGGCTGTAGGGCCGGCGCCAGCCGTCGCGCTCGGAGACCCAGAGCAGGGTCGTGCGCTCGGCATCGATCCAGGTCAGCTCGTCCGCCAGGTCGACCCAGGCCTCGTCCTGCTCGATGTGCCAGGTGCTGGTCTCGCCGCTCCCGGCGTCCGCACGCAAGAGGGTCAGGGTGCGCTGGGCGCGATCGAGGTGCTGGATGGCGAGGGCACCGTCGTCGAGCCACTCCATGCGCGCCAGGTAGCTCTCGCGCGGGTCGCCGGGGGTGCGCATCCAGGTCACCCGGCCCCCCGTCGCAGGGATGATGCCGATACGCGCCGCCGAGTTCGTCGTGCCCGCTTTCGGGTACGGAAGCCACTTCAGCGTCGGGTAGGGGCTGGTCAGCTCATCGACCAGGGGAAAGCTGCCCACTCCACTGGCATCGAGCTGCCAGAAGGCGATGCGCGTCCCGTCGGGGCTCCAGCGGAAGCCGTCCTGGAGCGCGAGCTCTTCCTCGTAGACCCAGTCGAAGGTGCCGTGGATCAGGGTGTCCGAGCCGCCCTCGGTCAGCCGCGTTCGCTCCCCCGTCGCCAGGTCCTCGACCCACAGGTCGTGGGCCTGGACGTAGGCCGCGCGCGTGCCGTCCGGGGCAAGCTTGGCGAACATCAGGCTCGAAGCGGGGAAGTCCGCGCCGAGCTGCCGCAGCGCCCCCGCGCCCAGGTCCAGGACCCAGTAGTCGCCGCGCGTGTTGTCGCGCCAGACCCGGGTCGAGTTGGTGAACAAGAGCGCGCGGGTCCCGTCCTCCGAGAGCGACCAGGACTCGACCGCCAGGGGCTCGGCCTCCGGCTCCGGGATCAACGCTTCCCGCGCCGCGATGACGCGGCGCTCAGCGTTGCGCGCGTCCACCGCGCCCAGGCCCTCGTCGTCGGCGACGGAGTAGGAGCTGCCGTCGATCCAGGTGTAGCGCGGCGCTCCGCGATAACTCAGGCTAGGGTCCGAGGCGACCCGCGCGAAACTGAGTCGCTCGCCCGCGAAGGACGACGGCCACTCACGCGCGGAGGACGAGGGGCCTGCATGGCAGGCGGCGAGGGCCAGGAAGGCCAGGGGAACGAGGGCTTGGCGCAGCATGCCGAGAAGCTACGGCTGACCGGCGCCCGCGTCACGCTTCACGCGTCTCCAGAACTTCGACCTCGTCACCCACGGACACCCGCCCCGGACGCGTGACCGAGCCCACCACACCCAGGTAGACCCGTCCCGGCTTGTCGGGATAGGCGCCCTCCGTGACCCGCCGATAGCGGGCCAGGGTGCGCAGGGGCTGACCTCCGGGGTCGGGCACGCCGCTCTGCGGGTCGACGTTGACGAGGACACAGCGCCCGGCGGGCTTCACCAGCTCCAGCTCGACCTCCCCCACCCGCAGGCGCAGCCAGTGGTCTTCGGCGTGGGCCGCGGACCCGGCGATGACGAAGTTGGGTCGGAAGCGCCGCGCCTCTCCGCGACCCGGCGCCCGCGCCTCGAGTTCGGCCAGGGAGGCCTCACCGAGCACTAGAACCGGCAGCTCGTCCGCGAAGCGCACCGTGCGCGGCGCGCCACCGTCGGGTCGCGTGAAGCGCTCGGCGCGGGCGTCCATGTGGACCAGGTGGCAGGCCCGGCCCAGGGCCTCGCTCAGCCAGGCCGCGGCCTCCGGGCCCATGTCCGCGGCGTCGACGGTCTCGTCCCAGACCTTCGCGCTGCGGCGC
The DNA here is from genome assembly GCA_021776885.1 of Planctomycetota bacterium. Classification (GTDB taxonomy): domain Bacteria; phylum Planctomycetota; class UBA1135; order UBA1135; genus JAJFFA01. The sequence continues at coordinate 3,925 of JAJFFA010000862.1, read as the reverse complement.
CCGGCCAGCCCCGCCGCCCGCGCCGGGTCCAGCCGCAAGGACGCACGGCCCGCAGCCTCGAGCAGCAGCTCGCTGCCCTCCACCCGGGCGCCGATCGTCGCCATGGCGGGGAGATCGCGCTGGGTCAACGCCACCCCGTCCTCGGCGACGACGACCCAGGATCGATCGTGGCGGAGTCCGCGCTCGCGCACGTCGACCGCGGAGAGCGGCAGGGCCGCCAGGGACTTGACCGGGTGCACGAAGAGTCGGGAGAGGTGCAGCACGCACGAAGTATAGCGACCGGAATTTTCAGTAACGGCCTCGAGGGCTCGTCGTTGCTCAGGGTGTGCACGGGGAATGGCGGGCCACGACGGACCCGCAACCCGCACACGCCGTGACCCGAATCCAAACAGGAAACGCCATGAACCTCGCCCTTCTGCTCCTCGCCCTCGCCCCCCAGGACGCCCCCTCCTTCGCCCCCAAGCCCGCCTCCCCCGCCGTCGACCTGACGAGCGACCAGGCGGACGAGCTGGCGGACCTGCGCCACCACGAGCTGACCTCCCGCGTCGCTGCGGACTTCAGCGCCGTGCGCATGGACGCCGCGGGGTTTCCCACGGCACGCATCGACATGCACTTTGGCGGCGCCGCCCCCGCGACCGAACGCGAGCTGATGGAGCTGCTCGCCGAGTACCAGTTCTCGAACGAAGAGCTCCAGAACAAGCGTGAGACCCTGACCCTGCGCACCATCCTGGTGCCGAACGCGGCGCCCGTACGCAGCGCCGCCGACCTCTCGGTCTACGACCCGAGCCACGACCTGTCCCTCGAGTTCCGCAAGCTCGAGAACCCCACGGCCCTGAGCTGCTCCACGTCCTGGTTGACGCGCTTCGACGGCTACCGCAGCACCGGCAGCTACCTCTACTGGTACAGCACCGTGGACGCCCTGAACGCGACCACGGGCCCGCTGCGGGGCTCCAGCACCGACCCGGACATCAACCTGTACTACCGCAGCGGCTCGAGCTGGCGCTACCTGATGGGCAGCGCTTCGGCTGGCTGGCTCGACTCGGTCGGCGGCCACAACGCGAGCTGCTACAGCCCGTACTGGCGCGTCCGCGTGCACCTCTACACCGGCGGCAACTTCTCGGTCCGCGCCCTGACCTTCCGCGCCAGCTGAGCCCCTGGAAATCGGCCTGCGGCGGCCCCGACGCGCGAGCGCCGGGGTCGCCGCGTTAGCATGGAGGGCAGCATGGACAGCAGCAAGGACGGCAGCGTCGAAGAGCTGGTCGAGCAGGCCGCCGCCGGGGACCGCGCGGCGGTCGATGCCCTGGTCGCGCGCTACCTGCCCGACGTGCACGCCTACCTGCGCCTGCGCGCGGGCCCCATGGTCCTGGCGCGCGAGTCCACGGCCGACCTGGCCCAGTCGGTCTGCCGCGAGGTGCTCGAGCACGTCGAGCGCTTCCGCTACCCGAGCGAGGCCGCCTTCCGCCGCTGGCTGTTCACGACGGCCCTGCGCAAGATCCTCGACCGCAAGAAGTACTACCTCGCCGCGCGCCGCGACGCCCTGCGCGAGATCCACCCCGACCGCCCCACGGACGCCCAGGCCAGCCAGCTCTGGGACTGCTACCAGACCTTCTCCTCTCCGAGCGGCAAGGTGATGTTGCGCGAGGAGGTCGAGCGCGTCGAAGCGGCCTTCGCTGTGCTCTCCGAGTCGGACCGCGAGATCGTCACCCTGGCCCACGTGGTCGGCCTGTCGCGGGCCGAGATCGCCGAGCAGCTCGGCAAGGCCGAGGGCGCGGTGCGCATCCAGCTCTTCCGCGCCATGGCACGCCTGGCGGGGATCCTGGCCGGAGGCGGAGCATGATGCGCAGCTCCCCCCTCGCCGGAGTGTGCCTGGCTCTCGTCCTGGGCGCCTGCCGCGGCGAGAGTCAGGCGAGCTCGGCGGCGGCGGAGCCCGCTCCGGCGGACCCCGTTCCGGCAGAGCCGGCGACGCCGACACTGGTGCACTTTCCGAGCGCGGATGGCGGCGTGGTGTACGCCGACGAGTACGGCTCCGCGGCCCGCGAGCACGGCGTCGTCCTGGCCCACGGCGCGCGCTTCGACAAGCAGAGCTGGAGCACGCAGGCCCGGGAGCTGGCCCGCGCGGACCTGCGCGTCCTGGCCATCGACTTCCGCGGCTACGGCCAGTCCACGGCGGGGAGCAGCGGCGGCGAGCGCTACGCGGGGCTGCACCTGGACGTCCTGGCCGCCGTGCGCCACCTGCGCGGGAGCGGCGCGACGCGGGTCTCGGTCGTGGGCGGCAGCCTGGGCGGCTGGGCGGCGGCCCGCGCTGCGGCCTGGCCAGAGCGCGACGCCCAGGAGACCATCGAGCGCCTGGTGCTGCTGGCCGCCAGCCCCATCGAGCACCCCGAAGAGCTCGGCGGACGCAAACTCTTCCTGTGCGCCGAGGGGGACGCCTACTCCGATGGGTCGCTGCGCCTGGACGAGGTGCGCGGGCAGTACGAGCGCGCCCCCGGGCCCAAGCAGCTGATGACCTTCCCGGGCGGGGCCCACGCGCAGCACCTGTTCGCCAGCGAGCAGGGGCCGGCGCTGCTGGCCGCGATCACGACCTTCCTGGTCGCCGACTGATCCCGGGACGAGAGTGAGCCCAGCGCCCCCGGTCCAGGGGAACGCCGGGCTCGACGAGAGCGTGGAGACGAGGCACGGCGGGCCCCGGAGGGACCCGGCCCACCCGCGTCACTCGCAGAAGGCGACGGACAAGCCAGGCGTCAGGTTGAAGCCGTTGCCGCCGGGACCCATCGGATCGCGGAACCAGAGCTGGAAGTTCCAGGTCGAGCCGGGGTCGACGCGCCCCGGGCCCGAGGCGGTCGGGTTGGCGCGCAGGTCGACGACGCGCGAGACGCGTCCCTGGGAGTCGGCGAAGACCGGCGGCTGCAGGCGGAAGAGGCTGCCGCCGACGCAGCGGAAGCCATCCCCGAAGGGCGCCTGGATCTGGCTCTGGCCGTAGAAGTAGAGGCCGGGAACACCCGCGGGCAGGTTGTCGGACAGGAGCACCATGTCGTTCGCCGCGACGCTGCCGCTACCCGCAGCGCCCATGCGCGCGGGGCCGCCCGAGGAGTTGGGGTTCGCCGCGCAGTAGCCCGAGATCGCGCACTCGCACTCGTTCGGTACGCCGTCGCCGTCGGAGTCCAGCGACGTGCCCGAGGCGATATCGCAGAGGTCTTCGACGCCGTTGTTGTTGCAGTCGTTGACGAAGAAGGTGCCGATGAAGGTGCGGCCCGGATCGTCGGGCCGTCCCGCGCTCCACAGGGTTCCGTCGAGGTCGAGGGAGCGGCCGAACTGGGACAGGTTGCCGCGCCCGGCGTGGACGCTCCAGTTGCTCGTCACGGGGTCGCGCTGGATCATGCGCACGAAGGTGTCGGAGTACTTGACCACGGCCAGGTCGCCATCGATGGCGACCGCGGTGCCGCCGGTCGCGTCGCCCACGTCCGCCAGGGCATCCAGGGCGTAGAAGCCGTTGGAGCGGCGCCACAGGGAGTAGCGCGGGGGAGTCGAGCCGGGCGAGCCGACGATCAGGCCGTCGTCGCTGGCCGACAGGGCCGTGCCCATGGCCACGCAGCCGCCCCAGGTCGCGAGCAGCTCCTGGGTCTGGACCCAGGTGCCGCCGTTCGAGCGGTAGTAGACGTAGACCGCTCCTTCGCCCAGGCCGCCGCTCGAGTCGTTGCGCGCGCCGATCAGGACGTAGGGGTCGTCGATGGCCACGTCGTGGGCGTAGTGGGCGTACTCGCCGTCGAGGGGCGCGAAGGTGTGCTCGAGCACCCACGCGGCACCCGTGAACATCCAGACCTCGGGGTTCTGGGCCTGGAAGGGGGCTCCGGGCATGCCGACGACCAGGCGCGGCGGGTTCGCGTCGATCAGGTCGAGGGCCTCGCCGTACTGGGGCACGCTGCCC
>JAJFFA010000861.1 GCA_021776885.1 Planctomycetota bacterium | reverse complement strand
GCAGCATCGACGTGCCCTTCGGCGACGGGCGTCGCTGCGCTGCGGGAGCCAACGTGTTCCGCTTCCCGGTGCGCCAGGCGGACGCCTCGGGCAGCTTCTCCGAGGCGGGCATCGTCTTCCGCTCCGGCGGCTTCGACACCCCCGGGCGCATCGCCGCCGGTCAGACCTGGAACTTCCAGGCCTGGTACCGCGACAACCTGGGACCCTGCGGCTCCGGCACCAACTTCACGAACGCCCTGCCGGTGACCTTCGAGGCCGCGGGCAGCAGCGCCCCCATCCAGGCCGACCTGATCGGCCGCCCCCTGGCGATCTTCCCGCACTTCGAGCACAGCGTGTCCCTGAACCAGGGCGCTCAGGCCTGGCTCGTGCTGGATCCGGCGCGCTTTCCCCAGGCCCTCGGGGTCGACGCCGACGTCTACATCGTCGAGGCGCGCAGCGCGGCCGAGTGGGACGCGAACCCGAGCCTGGCGGACGTCACCGGCATGCCCCTGTCGCACACCTTCGGCGGCGTCGACGTGCAGAGCGCCGCGCTGCTGCTCGACGCCGGAACCCTGGCCGGCACCGCAGGCATCGACGTCGGTGTGCCCTACGACGTGGTCGTCGACCTCGACCGCGACGGCCTGCTCGGCCCGGGCGACGTGGTCGATGGGCGCGGCGACGAGGCCGGCTTCTGGGTCGTGCGCGACACGGTCGAGCCCGGCCCCCTGACGCCCGTCGAGGCGCTCTACAGCGGCGGCTCCTTCCTGGGACAGAACCTGTTCTATCCATCGGAGGTCGCCAGCCTCGGCGCCCTGCCCCTGGTCGTGATCAGCCACGGCAACGGCCACAACTACCAGTGGTACGACCACATCGGGATGCACCTGGCCTCCTTCGGCTTCGTGGTGATGAGCCACCAGAACAACACGATGCCCGGCCCCGACGCTGCGTCCCTGACGACGCTCTCGAACACCGAGTACTTCCTGTCCAACCTGGGCAGCATCGAGGGCGGCGTGCTCGACGGGCACGTCGACGCCTCGAACATGGTCTGGATCGGGCACAGTCGCGGCGGCGAGGGCGTGGCCCGCGCCTACGACCGCATCTTCGACGGTACGTACGTTCCGACGAACTTCACGATCGACGACATCGCCCTGGTCTCGAGCATCGCACCCACCGACTTCACCGGGGTCGGCGACGCCGACCCGCACGACGTCGACTACCACCTGTGGACCGGCAGTGCGGACAGCGACGTCAACGGCGGCGCGTCCAACAACATCGTCCAGACCTACCACCTGCTCGAGCGCGCCAGCAGCCGCCGCGCGGGCATCACCCTGCAGGGCATGGGCCACGGGGTGTTCCACAACGGTGGCGGCAACTGGTTCGCGAACGGGCCGTGCCTCAACGGGCGGCCCAAGACACACAAGATCGTGCTGGGCTACGTCCTGCCGCTGATCCGCTACTTCGCCTTCGACGACCCCGCCTCGAAGGACTTTCTCTGGCGCCAGTGGGAGACCTTCCAGCCCCTGGGGGCGCCGACCCAGATGCCCGAGTGCGCCCAGATGAACCTCGAGTTCAAGGAGTCCGCAGACGAGCTACTCTTCGTCCTCGACGACTTCGAGAGCGAGCCGACGAGCACGGTCTCCAGCTCCGGGGGCAGCGTGAGTGGAGACGTCGAGGACCTGGTCGAGGACCAGCTGAACGACACCAACTCGGACTTCACGTTCAACCCCGCAGACCCCATGAACGGCATGACGCGGATACGTCCGGCCGAAGTGTCCACGGGCATCGTCTTCGGCTGGAGCAGCGCGAGTGAGCTCGAGTTCGAGGTCCAGAACGCGCATCGCGACTGGCGTGCCGGCCGCTTCCTCTCCTTCCGCGCCTGCCAGGCCACGCGCCACCCCAACACCATCGCCGCCCTCGAGGACCTGACCTTCCTCGTCACCCTGATCGACGACACGGGCAGCGAGAGCTCGATCGACATCGGGGCCTACGGCGGAGGCATCGAGGAGCCCTACCAGCGCACCGGAGAGGGCACCGGGGTCGGCTGGGCCAACGAGTTCGAGACCGTGCGCCTGCCCCTGTCCGCCTTCGCCGCGGACGGCCGCGCCCTGAACCTGGCGCGCATCCGCGCCGTCCGCTTCGACTTCGGCGCCCCGGGCACCTCGCCCGTGGGTCATATCGGGCTCGACGATCTGGTCGTCACGCGCGAGTAGGAGACCTGACCATGCAACGACAACGACGCTTCGTCCTGCCCGCCGCCCTCGTCCTGGCCCTCACCGGAGGCGCCGTCGCCTGGCGCAGCGTGGCCCAGGAGGGAGCCACCCCGCCGGCCCACGCCCAGGCCCCCACGGCCTCCCTCGACGTGGTCTATGCGCGCGCCTTCCGCCTCGCTGCCCCGTACCACCACACCTGGCGCGCCGACGGCGCGGACGTGCTCACGGGCACCCTGCTCATCGTCGACCTGGATCCCGAGCTCGTGCTGCCGATGGACGGCCTGCAGCCGGTGCTCTACGTCGGCGATCAGGTGGCCGAGCGCGTGAACCACGGCTACCCCTCGGGCCGCGTCGTCACCATCGTCCCGGACTCGGCGCAGGATTGGTCCTCGGCCCCGATCTTCATGGGCACCCCGGAGCTGCCGGAGCGGGTCGACGCGGCGCGCATCGCCGACGAGCGTGCACTGGCCGTGGCCGCGGGAATCCGAGCCCCCCTGGCGACGCGGGTCGACCAGGCCCGCAGGGCGGGTGGCGAGCCGCTGCGCCTCGCGGATCGCAGCGCCCTCGAGCGCGAGGCGGCACGCCTGGTGATCGAGTACGTGCCGGACGAGGCGGAGTGGGCGCAGTCACTGCTGGCGCCTGTGGTGCGCTGATGCTGCGCGGAGTGCGCTGATGCTGCGCGGGGCCTTGCTGCTGCTCTGCGCCGGCCTGGGTGTCGCCGAAGTGGTGCACTACTACCCGCAGCTCCCCGAGACCGTGGCCTCGCACTTCGACGGGCGGGGCACTCCCGATGGATGGTCCTCCAAGGGGCAGTTCTTCGGGCTGCTGGGAGGTCTGGCGGGCCTGATGCTGGCGCTCTTCGGCGCCTTCGGCCTGTGGATCCCGCGCATGAACTCGGCGTACGTGAACCTGCCCCACAAGGAGTACTGGCTGGCGCCGGAGAGGCGCGGGGCGACCCTGGCCTGGCTCGGCGCGTACATGCTGGAGATGGGTGTGATCACCATGGCGCTGATGCTCGCGGTGACCCACCTGACGATCCAAGCCAACCTGGTGGAGGGTGGCACCCTGCAGGGCTTCGGGTGGGTCTTCGGGGGCTACATCCTGCTGATGGGCGCCTGGCTGGCGCGGGTGTTCGTGCGGTTCCGCAGGCCCTGACGGGCGTTTCGGCCGTTCCCTACGCCAGGCCGCTGCGCTCGGCGAAGGGGGTCGCCTGGGCCTGGGGTGAGGGCATGGCATGGATCAGGCTGGCCTGGGCGTGGGCCCTCCAGCGCGGGGCGATGCGCTGCGCGATCTCGATCAGGGCGATGGGCAGCTTCAGGTGGTGCGCGTCCGGCCCCGCGCTGCGCAGGACGCCGGTCACGGCCGCCGAGCGCGCACGCTGCGAGTGGGGATGGCGACGACTCCACGCGAAGAGTGCGGGCAGGGCCGCGCGCTGGTCCGCGCGCTGCGCCCGCGGCCCCTTGCGCGGGGTGCCCGGCCGTGGCCCCAGGCCCTCGAGGATGGCCGCCAGGCCCGGCCCTTCGCCCAGCCCTTCGCCCAGCC
>JAJFFA010000087.1 GCA_021776885.1 Planctomycetota bacterium | reverse complement strand
CCTGGCCGCCTACGCCCTGACATCCGCCCTGGGCTGCGATGCGGCGGCCCGCGGCGACACGGCCGCGCTGACCCCTGCCACGCCCCTCGCCCCTCCGCTACCCGCCAGCTTCGACGGCTTCGACCCGGGCCTGGCCGAGTTCCTGCGTACGCGCGTCGCCGCGGTCGAGGCCGCCCCCGGGGACGCCGCCGCCTGGGGCGAGCTCGGGCGGGCCTACGAGGCCGGCGATCTGTTCGAGCTGGCCGAACCCTGCTACGCGGCGGCGCTGGAGCGCTGCGCCCCGGGCAGCCGCGCGGCGGCGCGCGAGGGCTACCGCCTGGCCGTCTCGCGCGCGGGCAACGGCAACCTCAGCGGCGCTCTCGAGGCCCTCGATGCGGCCTGCGCCGCCTTCGCGGGCTACGCCCCGGCCCACGTCCGCGGCGGCGGCTGGCGCCTCGAGCTAGGTGACTTCGAGGGCGCACAGCGCAGCTACGAGCGCGCCCTGGCCGTGGCCCCGGGGGACCCGGCGGCGATCCTCGGCCTGGCGCGACTCGACCTGGACCGCGGGGCTCCCGAGGGCGCGCTCGAGCGGCTGAAGTCCATCGACGGGCTGCCGCCGGCCGCGCGGACCCTGGCGCACCTGCTGCGCGGCAAGGCCCTGGCCCGCCTGGGTCGCGAGGACGAGGCGGCCCTCGACCTGGAGCGCGGTCGCGGCGCCAGCCCCTTCCAGCCCGACCCCTGGACCCGGGAAGTCGAGGCCCACATGGCCGGGTCGTCGGCGCGCCTGCTCTACGCCACCGAGCAGATGAACGCGGGCCACTTCCAGGCGGCCCTGCTCGTGCTGCAGCGGGCCCGGGGCGAGGCGCCGCAGGATACGCGCGTCCTGCGCAAGCTGGCCGCCGCCCAGGCCCAGCTCGGGCACTACGCCGACGTGCTCAGCTCCTACGGCCAGCTGGCCGAGCTCGAGCCCGACGACCCCCTGGTCCAGGTCGGCTGGGCGGAGGCCTACGCCCTGGTCGGCCGGCCCGCGGCCGCTCTCGAAGCCGTCGGGCGCGCCCTCGAGCTGGACCCCACGTGCCCGGCCGCCCTGAAGCTGCGCGCGCGCCTCGAGGAGCAAGGGCGGTGACGCCCGCCCCGGTGAGGCCCGCCCCGGCGAAGCCCGTGCGCGCCCTGGCCCTGGCCCTGCTCCTCGGCGCCTGCGGAGAACGCGGGCCGAGCCCCGCGCGGAGCGAGGACCCTGCGCCCGGCGGCGAGGTCTGGTTCCGCGACGAGGCGCGCGAGCGCGGCCTGGTCTTCGAGCACCGCTCGGGGCACGCGCAGGAGTTCCTCTTCCCCGAGCTGATGGGCGGCGGCGCGGCGCTCTTCGACATGGACGCGGACGGCGACCTCGACGCCTTCTGTGTGCAGAGCGGGAGCTTGCTCGAGCCCGGGCAGCAGGGCGGGCATCGCCTGTTCGAGAACGACGGGACGGGGCACTTCGTGGACGTCAGCGCGGGCAGCGGCGTCGACGTGCCGGGCTACGGCATGGGCGTCGCCGCCGGGGACTACGACGCGGACGGGCGCATCGACCTGTACATCACGAACGTGGGGCCCAACGTGCTCCTGCGCAACCTCGGCGGCGGCCGCTTCGAGGACGTGACCGCGGCCATGGCCGTCGGGGACCCCGCCTGGGGCACGAGCGCGTGCTTCCTCGACCTCGAGCCCGACGGCGACCTCGACCTGTTCGTCACGAACTACGTCGGCTGGGAGTACGGCGCCGACGAGGAGTGCTTCGGCCCCAGCGGCGTGCCCGACTACTGCGGGCCCTCCATCTTCGATGCCCCCACCCGCGACACCCTTTACCGCAACGACGGCGAGGGCTTCGTCGACGTCTCCGAGGAGGTCGGGCTCGGTGCGGTCTTCGGCAACGGCCTCGGCGTTGTCCCCGCCGACCTGGACGGCGACGGTCGCCTCGACCTGTTCGTGGCCAACGACCTGCTGGCCGACCAGCTCTGGTTCCGCGGCGAGGACGGCCGCTTCGTCGAGCGAGCCGACGTCGCCGGCGTGGCCGTCGACCCCACCGGCAGCGCCCGCGCGGGCATGGGCGTCGACGTGGCGGACATCGACAGCGACCTGGACCTGGACCTGATCGTGGTGCACATGGCGCGCGAGACCGACGGCCTGTTCGTCAACCAGGGGCGCTACTTCACGGAAGAGACGACGCGCCTCGGCGTCGGCCTCGCCACGCACCAGCGCACGCGCTTCGGTGTGGGCTTCCTCGACTTCAACCAGGACGGCCTGCTCGACCTCTACTTCAGCTGCGGGCGGGTCAACCTGCAGATGGAGCCCATCGACAGCGCCGACCCCTACGCGGAGCCCAACGTCCTGCTGCGCGGCCGCGTCGGCGGCGGTTTCGAGGGCACCGGCCTGGCGGACGGCACGCTTCGGGCCCAGGCGGCCACCAGCCGCGGCGCCGCCTTCGGGGATGTCGACGGCGACGGGGGCGTCGACATCCTGGTCGTGAACCGCGACGCGGCCGCGAACCTCTTGATGAACGTCGTGCCGCGGCGCGGCAACTGGCTCAGCGTGCGCCTGGTGGACGGGGGTCGCGACGCCCTGGGCGCCCAGGGCGTGTTCCACGTCGGTGAAGAGCGCGTCCGGCGCGACGTGAAACCCGCGTACAGCTACCTCTCCTCCTGCGATCCGCGGCTGCACCTGGGCCTGGGCTCGGCGCAGCGTGTCGAGGCCCTCGAGGTGCGCTGGCTGGACGGAGCGCGCGAGAGCTTCGGGCCCTTCGAGGCGAATCAGGCCCTCGAACTGACCCGCGGCCAGGGGCGCTGACAGCCGCCGCTTGCCCACACCGCGGCGATCGATTGGAATCGGATGCGGGTTGAACCGGCGTCCGCGCGCTGGCGTTCCTCCCCAGCGCTGATCCCCTGGCCGCGTCCCCGCGAGAAGACCCATGCAGATCCAATGCCCCTCCTGCCGCACCCAGGCCGAGCTGCCCGCCTCGAAGGCCGGAGCGAAGGTGCGCTGCTCGAACTGCGAGAAGGTCTACGTGGCCCGCGCCCGCGGCGCCGCCCGCGGCAACCGGGCCGACGACAAGAACACCAAGATCGCCCTGGCCGTCGGCGGGGTGGTCCTGGTCGGCGCGGCCGCCCTTGTCATGAGCCGTTCGAAGGACACCGAGGAGGTCGCCGCCGCGCCGCCGCCCAAGCCCCGGGTCCAGGAGCCCGCGCAGCCCGAGGTCGTGGCGGACACCATGGACTGGGACAGCCCGGCCGTGGCCGTCGCGCGCAGCCTGCACACGGCGGCCCACGACCTCAACGACGCCGCGGCCCTGGCCGCCTTCGACGCCCCCGCGGCCTGGGAGCACGCGCAGGTCGACGCCGAGGAGCCCCGCGCCTGGACGATCCTGAGCCGCGAGGAGCAGACGGCCTTCAGACTGGAGCGCATCGAGGACCTCCTGCGCGGCGAAGCGGCCGAGCTGGTGGCCGACTGGGAGCCCTACGACGGCTGGGTCGAGGACGTCACGGGCGACCGTGCGGTCGTGCGCACGAAGGTCACTTCGCGCTCGGACCCGAGCGCCGCGGACCGCCACGTCGAGTGGCTGCTGGTGCGCGCCGCGCGCAGCAAGCCCTGGAAGGCGTACGCCTGGACGCGCTGGAAGTCGGAGTCGGAGCAGGAGGTCGAGGAGCGCGCCAACCGCCCTCAGAAGCCCAAGGTCGAGATGGTCGAGCTGTCGGATGGTTCCAGGGTCATGGAGAGCGAGATGCGCCCCATCGACTTCCCCGCCGACATGCCCGTGGCCGACCAGGAGCGGGTGCGCGGCCTGGTCTCCGAGCTGACCGACATCGACGCCCGCCCGGCCGTGCGCCTCGACGCCAACCGCGCCCTGGTCGAGATGGGCAAGCCCGCCATCCCGGGCCTGCTCACCTACCTGGCCGAGAACCCGCTCAACGACGACGACCAGGCCATCCGCCTGCACCAGGTCAACCTGTGCCTGCAGGAGATCACCGGCTTCGTCACCTCGTACGAGCCGCACGCCGTGCTGGGGGGCACTGCCGAACGTCAGGAGAGCGGCCTGTTGCAGTGGTTCGGCTGGTACGACGCCAACTTCAAGCTGTTCAAGGGTCTCGCGCCGGTCCCGGATCCGCTTCTGGACATCGAGCCGCGCAGCGAGGCCGAGGAGCGGCTGCTGGAGAAGGCGCGGCGCGAGGCGGAGGGGGGCTGAGCGGCCCGGGCCCCGCCCCTGATAATGGAAACGCGGAGCGAGCCGCGCTCGGGTGAATCGCGGGCCGAGCCGCGCCCCCGCGGCCTCGACCCGGTATCTTATGGGAGTCCTAGACCCCCAGCGCCTGTCCCGGACCCCTAGCCCGGACAGGGCCCCGCGCCCGTTTCCGGGCCCAGACAGAACCCAGCGAGAAGAATCCCGATGGAGTACCGCGTCGGCAGTTGCGCTTCCTGTGGAGCGCGCTTCAAGGTCCCTGCCTCCTTTCAAGGCGACCGCGCCAAGTGCCAGAAATGCGCCGACGGCGTGGTCGAAGTCGGCCCCGTGGTTCGCGAAGAGGCACGCGAAGAGGCCCCCGCCGCGGCGGAGCCCCCGGCGGCCAAGCCCCTGCCCTCGACGCAGCCTCCCGCGCCGCGCTCGCAGCGCACGCCCAAGCCTGAGCCGGTGGCCCAGCCTGAGGCGGCTGCCGCCCGGCCTGAGCCGGCCGCCGCCGGGCCCGGGGCCGATGACGATGGCTTCGAGGCCTACCCGGTCAAGCCCAAGAAGCGCACGGGCCCGACGATGAAGGAGCGCCTGCTGGCCGAGCGCCAGGCCGCCGCCGCCACCCCGGCCGCGACGCCCAAGCCCGCTGCCATGCCCAAGCCCGCCGCTGCCAAGACCCGGGCCATCCGCAAGCCCGTCGCCGCCGCGAAGGCCACGGCTGCAGCGGACACGGACGAGGCCAGCGAGAAGCCGGCCCCCAGCTCGGCCCGTCGCTCCGGCAGCTCGGCCCGCCGTTCCGGAGCTTCGTCGCGCCGCTCGGGGGGCTCCTCGCGCCGCTCCGGCGGCTCGCGTCGATCCGGCGCAGGCGACGAGGAGGGCACGGCCCGCGGACGTCGCGGCGCGGCCGCGAAGGACAACAAGAAGAGCCCCGCCGTCCTGGTCGGTGGCCTCGTCGTGGTCGGCGTGATCGGCTTCGGCGCCTGGAAGTTCATGGACAGTGGTGACGAGGTGCAAGCGGCCGACGATGTCGCTGCCGCCGCCGCTGCCGCCGAGGCAGAGGCCGCCGCGACTGCGCAGGCCGAGGCCGA
>JAJFFA010000860.1 GCA_021776885.1 Planctomycetota bacterium | reverse complement strand
TAGCGCGGCAGGACGATGGTCGCCACGGCCCCGCCTCCCTCCTCGGCGCTGGCCAGGGACACGGAGCCGCCCATGTCCTCGACCACCCGGCGCACGATCGCCAGGCCCAGGCCCGTGCCTGCCGAGCGCGTGGTGAAGTAGGGCTCGAACAGGCGCTCGGCCACCTCCGCGGACACACCCTCGCCCGAGTCGCGGATCTCGAGACGCACATGGTTGTCCTCGGTGTCCACGCGCGCCGACAGCTCGCCCCCCTCGGGCATGGCCTCGAAGGCGTTCTGCACCAGGTTCAGGATCGCGCGGCGCAACTCGTCCGCGTCGGCCAGCACCACGCCACCTGATCCCGAGCGCTGGACCTTCACCTGCTGGTGCTCCGCCATGCCCGCATGCAGGTCGAGCACCTCGGCCACGAGCTGGCCGACCTCGACGGCATCCGGCCGGCGATGCTCTCCGGCGAAGGCATAGAAGTCGCGGGTGACGTCGCGCATGGTCTCGACCTGGCGCTCGATCATCTCGAGGGTGCGGCCCAGGATCTTGTCGAAGTCCGGAGAACCCTCCGCGCGCGAGCGCCGCACGAGCCCCACTGCCAGGCTGATCGGGGTCAGCGGATTCTTGATCTCGTGGGCCACCTGGCGCGCCATCTCGCGCCAGGCGCGGTCCTTCTCCGCGCGCACCAGCTGCTCGCGCTGCTCCTTGAGCTCCGAGGTCATGCGGTTGAAGTCCTCGGCCAGGTGGCCGAGTTCGTCCTGGGTCGTGACCTCGATGCGCGTGTCGAGGTCACCGCTGGTGGCGATGCGGCGCGTGTGCTTCGAGAGCTCGAGGATGGGTCGCGTCGTGCGCCGCGCGATCCAGATCGTCCACAGCACGGCGATGGCCAGGACCAGCGCGGAGGCTCCGTACAGCAACCTGGAGAGCTCCCACACCGGCGCGTAGATGTCGGCGTCGTCGATGCCTACGCCCACGACCCAGCCGAAGCCCCCGGCCTGGGGGCCGCGGCAGTGCTTGAAGGCGGCCTGCTTGGCCTCGCCGCGGAAGGAGTAGTTGGGGTACATGCCCCACTCGGCCGCGCGTGCCGCCTCGACCAGCTGGCCCAGACCGATGTCCGGGCCGGAGACCTTCTTGCCGTACAGGAGCCGATCCTTGTGGGCGATGATCGTGTCGGCGTCGGACTTCCAGATCCAGGCGTAGGACGACTGGTAGATGTCCTCGCCCAGGGCCTCGCCCTGCAGCGGAGAGCCCTCGGGCGAGACCTCGGCGCGCAGCTGGCGCGCGCCGTAGAAGGACACTTCTTTCTGCATCACCTCCCAGCTCAACAGGACGTAGACCACGCCGACCGGCCCCTCGCGCCCGTTGATGCGCTCCGCTACGCCGACGTGGTAGTTGGCCGGATCGGGAAACTCCGAGTCGTTCTGCGGCGACAGGAGCTCGGTCTGGTGCACGTCGATCAGCGCCGAGCCCTCGGCCATCGCAACCTGGAACCAGCGGTCGCCGCGGAAGTCGCGGCGCTCGAGGTTGCCCAGCACCGTGTCGGAGAGGCGCTCGCCGCGGCGCCCCGTCTCGTTCGAGACCACGTAGCGCCCCTCGGCGTCGACGGCGACCACCAGGTCGTAGGCGCGCGAGAGCTCGACGAAGAGCTCGAAGCCCTCGCGCACCTGCTCCTCGAAGACAACGTCGCCCGGATCGCCGGGATCGACGTACCACTCGAGGGTCGGGTACGAGGCCAGCATCTTGACGTCGGTGCGGCGCTCCGAGATCTCCTCGTCGATGCGCTCGGCCAGATCGCCGACCATCGACAAGAGGTGGTAGCGCACGACGTCCCCCGCCAGTCGATCGGAGACCCGCGTGTTGACGAAGAGCGCAAACCCGGTGAAGGGCACGACCACCGCCGCCAGGACCGCCAGGACCCACTTGGTCGAGATGCGCTGGATCATGAAGCAGCTATTGTGCGTTCATTCCACCCCACGCAGAAGGCCGGGCGTCAGGTGTCGTTCGAACCGGGTAGCACGGGCCGTACGATCCAGCTCGACGCAACCCGGGCAGCGCGGCGCTGGGCCAGGATCCAGAGCAAGGCGCAACAGGCGAGGGGCTTGAGCATGGTCAGGGGTGTCCCGGGAAAGAGGCGCGCCAGCGGGTGACTCACGAGGCAGGCGACGAGCACTCCGGCGCAGGCCAGGGTGGCCGCGCGCCGACCCTCATGCCGAGCGCGAAAGAGGGCGATCCCCAGCACCGGCGCCATCAGAGCGTAGGTGCTGCGCTCGGTGCCATGGCCGAGGAGCAGGATGGCGAAGGTCGAGAGGGCATAGAGCGGCAGGGCGACTCCCTCCGGGCCGGCCCCACGGCGCAGCCGGCGGCAGGCCTCGAGCACGGCCAGGGCGCAGGCGACGCGCAGCACGTTGCGGGTGAAGGTCGAGACCACGATGCCGAGGGTCGCGAGCAGGCCGAAGACGTGGGGCGACGGGCGCTGGTCGCCCCAGTCCATGCGCAGCTCGAAGATCTGCGGCAGCGTCGCGAGCTGAGCCAGGACGTAGCCGCCGTCGCGCCCCACGAACAGGAGCAGGACTGCGCCCAGCGAGGCCAGCCCGAAGTAGGCGAAGGCCGGGCGCGAGCCCGCGGCGACGACGAGCTGCAGCGCCAGGGCGTGGGGCTTGAGGGCGACGCCGAGGGCCAGCCACAGGGCGGCCCGCTGCTCGCCCGCGCGCTGCACCGCGGCCGCGCCGAGCATCATGCAGCCGCCCATGCAGAGGGTCATCTGCCCGTGGCGTGCCGCGGACCACGCCAGGGCGGCGCTGACCAGGCTGACCGGCACGAGCATCTTCTGGCCGCCGCCGGGCAAGCTGCGGCAGAGGGCCTGCACTCCGGCTGCGAACACGACCAGGTTGAGGCTGCGCCACAGACCCGCCCCGAGGGCGTAGGGCAGCTCGGTCAGGGGCGCGAAGAGGGCGGCGGCTGTCGGGAAGTACAGGAAACGCCCACCCGCGTAGAGCGGCTCCCCCGCCCCGAAGCGCAGTGCCGCGTTGCGGTAGATCGAGAAGACCGCCTCCGGCCGCGGAGCCTCGCCCCACTTGACGGCCAGAACCACGGCGAGGAAGAGGGCCCAGACGCCCCAGGCGCGCCAGGCCTCGCGCCTCGCCTCGCCCACGGGCGAGGCCTCCTCGGGCCTGGTCTCGTTCGCCATGACTCGACCGTAGATCGCGCTGACGCCGGCTTCATGAAGGTACGATTACGCGTCGCGGGGAGGCGCCCGTATCATCCGCGCCGTGTCGTCTCCGTCGCGCATCCTCGTCATCCGCCTTTCGCACCTCGGAGACGTGGTGCAGTCCCTGCCGCTGCTGCACGCCCTGCGCGAGGCCTACCCCGACGCCGAGCTGGCCTGGGCCGTACAAGCCGAGTTCCAGGGCCTGTTCGACGGCGGGTTGGGGCTCGAGCGACGCTTCCTGTTCGAGCGCCGCGCCGGGCTCGGCGCGTGGCTGCGCCTGCGCCGCGAGCTCGAGGCCTGGGCTCCCGACTGGAGCATCGATGCCCAGGGCAACGTGAAGAGCGCCATGGTCGCCTTGACCAGCGGCGCCGCGCGACGCAGCGGCCTGGCGCGCGCGGACTGGCGCGAGCCCTTCGCCGCCCACTCCCTGACCGACGCGGCGCCGCCCAGCCCGGGGCGCCACGCCATGCAGCGCAACCTGGCCCTGGCGCAGCACGTCGCACCCGGCAGCGCGCCACGTTTCGATCCGGCCCTGAGCGAGGTCGAGCGCGCCACCGGCCGCGGCCTGCTCGAGCTCCACGCTCCGCGCGCCGAACGCGAGGGCGGCTACGTCCTGCACCTGGCCAGCGCCGGCGATGTGCGCAGCTGGCCCGCGCAGAGCTTCGCCGACCTGGCCGCCGAGCTGGCGGAGGCGGGGCAGCGCGTGCTGGTCCTCTCGGGGCCGGCGGAGCAGGACCAGGGCGCGCAGCTCGCCGCCCGCCTGGGCAGTCGCGTGCACCACTGGGTGGGTCAGCGCGGCCTGCGCGACCTGGCGGCCGTCTTCACGGCCGCGGCAGAGGACGACATGCGCCTGGTCGCCTGCGACTCGGGGCCCGCGCACCTGGCCGCTGCCTGTGGACTGGCCGTGCGCCTGCTCGTTGGCCCCCAGGACCCGCTGCGCACGGGGCCCTGGCCCGCGGTCGGTCCCAGCAGCCCGCACCGCGCCATCTCCAGCACCCAGCCCCCCGAGTGCGCGCCCTGCCTCGAACGCCAGTGCACCCACCCCGAGGGACCCGTGTGCATGACCGCCCTCGATCCCGAGGCGACCCTGAGTGCCTTGAACGAAGGGGCCTGACGCGATGCGCATGCTGCACTACTTCGCCGGTCTCGCCGTGACCAGCGTGCCCGCGCTGATCGCCACCGCCCTCGTGGGTGTGTGGGGCGACCCGGGGCTGCACCTGCGCCTCGGCATCCCCAGCGCGATCCTGACCGTCGGCCTGCACAGCCTCCTGATCCTGTTCATGATCGTGACGGGGCGCGTGCTGAAGGAGGCCATGGCCAGCCGGCCCCTGCCCGCGGAGTTCCTGGAGGAGCTCAACGTCTTCTTCTCCAAGAAGGCGGCCTATCCGGCCGCGGTGTTCGCTGCGATGGCGATCACCTTCGCCGCCGTCCTAGGCTACGGTGGCCCGGCCCTGGGCCTGCCGCCCCTGGTGCACCCAGTGGCCGGCGTCCTGGCCCTGGGCTTTCACGTCTGGGCCCTGCGCGTCGAGTTTGCGGCCCTGCGCGACAACCAGCACCTGATCGACCGCGCGGCGGCCGAGCTCGACCTGCTCGACGCCCAGGCGATCCGCGACGGCGACGACCCCGCGGCCCTGGAGGCCGCGCCCCCCGACGCCCCCGCCATCGCCCGTGCCGGCGCCATCGTCTCCGTCAGCGCCTGGAAGACCTACCTGTACTGGGTCAAGGTCGAGTGGCGCGGCGACTTCACCAAGACCAGCCTGCACCCCTGGCTCGAGGTCTCCGTGATCGGCGCCGCCGTCTGGCTCTTCGCGCGCCGCGGATCGAGCGCTGCGGAGCAGGCGCCGTCCGAGTAGCCCCTCCCGACGTCAGGGCTTGCCTTCCAGGCGCTCGAGCCGGGCGTCGACGTCCTTGAAGCGCGGCCAGAGGATCTGGATCTGGCGCAGGTAGGAGATGCGCTCCTCGTCGGTGCCGGCCGTGCGCGCGGCGGCGTAGAGCTCGTTCGAACGGGTCACGTAGTCCTGCAGGGTGTCGAGGCGCGCGCGGGCGTCCTCGTACCACTCGCGCTGCTCGAGCAGCTCCTCGTAGACCGCGATCGCGTCCGGATAACGGAAGTCGCGCTCGAGGTCGAGGGCGCGCTGGTAGTTCCTGTCGACACGCGAGTCGTCGATGTCCTGCAGCAGGCTGTCGAAGCTGTCCGATTGCAGGGTCGTCAGCCCGCGCCCGGCCTCGACGCGCTCGCGCGCCGACGCCAGGTCGCCGCGCAGGATCATCATGCGCGCCGACTCGATCAGGGCCTGGGCCTCGGACTCACGCGCCGTGCGCTCGCGACCCTCGGTGGCCTCGGGCAGATCGGGGTCGAGCAGCGACGCCAGGTGGTACTCGTTGCGCGCCGCGGCGTAGTACTCGTCCGACTCGAAGGTACGCGCCAGGGCCAGGCGCTCCTGGGCGCGCAGCCGGTCGACCTCCTGCACCCGCGTGTCCGGCAGGGGATCCCCCGGGCGGTACTTCGCCGAGTACAGGAAGCGGCTGCGGGCGATCTCGAGGAAGTAGTCGTGCAGGGAGCGGATGCCCTCGGTGTAGTAGCTCTCCCCCAGGCCCGCACGGTAGTTGAGCTGCAGCAGCACGCTGGCCGCCCCCTCGCGCGAGCTGGTCATGTCCACGTCATAGGAGAGGGACAGCTCGTAGGCCTCGAGGGCCGCGTCGAGATTGTCGTTGGCGTGCTCCTCGCGGGCGATCTCGAACCAGTAGGCCGCCAGCTTGCGGCGCGTCTTCTTGATCCAGATCAGGACGCGCTCGTTGTCCGGATCCATGGCCAGGGCCTGATCGAGGGTGGCCAGGGCCTCCTCGTCCTTGCCGTCGAAGGTCAGGCGCCGGGCACGCTGCATCAGCCAGGCGATGCTGGCCTGGCGGTGGTCCTCCTGGGCGCCCTCGTCCCGGGGTCGGCGCTCGGCCCGCGCGGCGGCCAGGCGCAGGGCCTGCTCGTACTGCTCGTGGGCGATCAGGTCGTCGATGTCGGCCTTCGCGGCGCCTCCGGTGTTGAAGCACCCCGCCGCCCAGAGGGGCAGCACGGAGAGGATCAGGACGGTTCGTTTGAAGAGCATCGAGGGTCGCTGCTGGCGGGTTCGGAGGGCTGGCTGGGCACCGCGGGTGCCCCGCAGGGGCCGGGCAAGGCCCGGATCGACGTCCATGGGCCCGGAATCTTCCCGGGGATCCTACTCGGAGCGCCGCCCCGGGGCGCGCCCGGGTTGCCGCTGCCCACGGCGGGGGGTCAGGTCTTCATCGAGTCGAACAGCACCACGCCCAGGCTGCCGAAGACCAGGAGTGGGACCCAGCTGGCCAGGACCGGCGAGAGGCCGCCCTCGAGTCCCAGGTTGCGGAAGACGAAGTCCAGGGCGAAGTAGAACAGGGCCAGCCCGCCGCCGATGGCCATGCGCTCGGTGCCCTTGCCGCGCTCGTAGCCGAGCATGACCGGAAGCACCACCAGCAGCAGCACGAGGTTCGCCAGGGGGAACGTCATGTGGTACTGCAGCAGGGTCTGGTAGATCACGTTGTCGGGGTCGCGCGCCATCAGGTCGCGTACCTCGCTGAAGGACAGCTCCAGGGGGTTGTCCCGGGCGCGCCGGTAGGTGCGCGCCAGGCGTGGCGTGAAGGCGAAGCCCTCCAGGCGCTCGGGCGCCGCCACCTCCTTCTCGACCCCGACCCGGGTCGAGACGCTGCCCTCGAGGGCCCAGCCGTCGCCGTCCCACGTGGCTCGCTTGGCGCGCACGTTGGTCACGCCCCGGTCGTCGCGCAGGATCGCCTCCAGGTCCTCCGCCCAGGGCTCGCTCGCCGGCTGATCCTGCTTGGCGACGGCGCCCGGATGGAACACGCCCAGGCGCACGTTGTTGCCGGAGAGGTCGCGCAGCCACAGGGCCTCGTAGGTCGGCTCCCAGCGCCGGTTCTCGAGCACGTCGAGCAGCGCATCGCGCTGGGATGAGAGCGACACCGAGAGCCACTCGCGGATGCCGAACATGCCGGCCGCAGCCAGGACTCCACCGATCAGGGCCGGCAGCAGCAGACGGTGCGCGCTGATCCCGGCGCCCAGGACGCCGACCACCTCGCGCGCCCGCAGCAAGCGGTTGACCGTGAACATGCCCGCCACCAGGGTCACGAGGGGCGCGACTTGCAGGAACAGGAAGGGCAGGTTGAGCAGCTCGTAGCGCACGATCGTGCCCGAGCCGACGACCGTGCCGTCGGGCCAGGGCTCGAAGAACTGGTCGACGTGGGAGGCCAGGTCGAGGATCCAGAACAGCCCCACCACCAGCAGCAAGGCGGTCGAGTACGACGAGACGAAGAGCGTGCCGACGTAGCGATCGAGCCGGCCGAAGGGGCGCAGGGAGCGGCGCAGAGTCATCGCCGCAGGGCCTTGGGCAGCAGGTAGAGCGAGAAGGCGATGCCGAGGCCGTTGGTGATCCAGGCGGCCAGGGCCGGGTGCACCGTGCCCCCCTTGCCCAGCTCCTTCCCGAGGCGCATCGAGAGGATGTAGTAGACCAGGGCGTAGCCCACCGCGACCGCCAGGGCGCCGAGCTGCGTCCCGCGCCGCAGGAGCAGGCCCGTGGGCGCGCCCAGGGCCAGGAACAGGATGAAGGTGAACGAGGTGGCGTAGCGCTTGTGGAACTCGTAGCGCAGGCGCGCCTGGCC
>JAJFFA010000859.1 GCA_021776885.1 Planctomycetota bacterium | reverse complement strand
CTTCTTGATCGACTGGCGCCTGGCCCTGGTCGTGACCACCATGACCCCGCTCCTGGTGGGCATCTCGATCCTGTTCCGCGGCGGCGCCCGGCGCGCCTACCGGCTGGTGCGCGCGCGGCTCTCGATCCTGAACGGCTACCTGCAGGAGGTCCTCTCCGGCGTGCGCGTGGTGCAGGTCTTCCGACGCGAGGAGCGCGTCTCGAAGCGCTTCGAGG
The DNA here is from genome assembly GCA_021776885.1 of Planctomycetota bacterium. GTDB lineage: Bacteria > Planctomycetota > UBA1135 > UBA1135 > JAJFFA01. The sequence continues at coordinate 3,411 of JAJFFA010000859.1, read as the reverse complement.
ACCACCTCGACGACTACTTCGTCGCGAACAAGAAGACGATCTTCCTCTTCGCCCTGTTCTTCCCGGCCATGTCCCTGGCGGTCTACCTGATCCAGGGCGTGATCCTGTGGGTGGCGGGCAACGCCATGGTCGGGGGCACCCTGACCTTCGGCGTCTTCGTCCAGTTCTGGTTCTACCTCGACATGCTCGTGCGCCCGATCCGTGACCTGGGCGAGAAGTACAACATCCTCCAGTCCGCCTTCGCCTCGGCCGAGCGCATGTTCCAGATCCTCGACACCGAGCCGATCGTGCGCAGCAAGGAGCACGCCGCCCTGACTCCGCTCGCCCCGCTCCCGAAGGCCAGCGCAGGCCCTGCAGCCGCCCCGGGCAACCAGGCCCCCGGGCACCTGCGCTTCGAGGCCGTCGACTTCTCGTACGTCGAGGACAAGCCCGTCGTACGCGACGTCTCGTTCGAGATCGCACCGAACACCACCGTGGCCCTGGTCGGGGCCACGGGCTCGGGCAAGTCCACCCTGGTCAACCTCCTGCTGCGTTTCTACGACCCCAGCGCCGGGCGCATCACCCTCGACGGAGTCGACCTGCGCGACCTGGATCCCGGCGCCCTGCGCCGGCGCTTCGGCCTGGTCCTGCAGGAAGACTTCCTGTTCGCGGGCAGCGTGCGCGAGAACCTGGTCATGGACCGCGACGACGTGACACCGGAGTCCCTCGCGGCCGCCCTCAGCACCAGCCGCGCCGACCAGCTGCTGCTGCGCCTCGACGGCGGCCTGGACGCCGAGGTCGCCGAGCGCGGCGCGACCTTCTCGACGGGCGAGCGCCAGCTGCTCGCCATGGCCCGCGCCCTGGCCGGCTCACCCGAGATCGTGGTCCTCGACGAGGCGACCTCCAGCGTCGACTCCGAGGTCGAAGCGCGTATCGAGGAGGCCACCCGGGGCCTGCTCTCCGGGCGCAGCGCCCTGGTCGTCGCCCACCGCCTCTCGACGGTGCAGAACGCGGACCAGATCCTGGTCATGCACAAGGGTGAGATCCGCGAGCGCGGAACCCACGCCGAGCTGCTGGCGGCGAGCGGGCTCTACGCACGCCTTCACGCCCTGCAGTTCGAAGGCCAGGGTGACGCGGCGGAGGCCGTGTGATGGGCCGCCTCGCCTCCAGCCTGCTCCTGGCCGCGGCCCTGCTGTGCAGCCCGCCCGCCGGCGCCCAGGACTCCGGCTCGGAGCGCCCCGCCGAGGTGCTGACCGTCGACGGCCAACCCAGCCCCTGGGACGCCTACGCGGGCTGGCTCGTCGAGCGCCGCGGCGAGGCCTTCCTGCGCGGCTTCCTGCAGCGCCACCTGGTGCTGCACGCCGCCCGCCGTGCCCAGCTCGAGCCCGGACAGGAGGCCATCGACGCCCGCGTCCGCGCCGACATCGCCGCGCGCGTCGACGGCGCCTTCCACGGGGACGAGGCGGCCTGGCGCCGCGAACTCGAGCGCCTGGGCATCGCCCCGGACCTGCACCTGGCCCAGCTCGCCGAAGAGGCGCGCCACAGCCTGTGCGCCGCGGCGCTCCTGTCGCGCTCGCGCGCCGTCGAGCCGGCGCAGATCGAGACCCTCTTCGAGCGGCGCTACGGCCGCGGCGGCCGGCGCCTCTCGCTGCGCACCCTGGGCCTGCCCGTGGTCGTCGCCACGCCTGCCTCGGGCCAGATCTCGCCCGAGCAGCGCCGCCGCGCGGAGGCCGAGGCCCGCGCGCTGCGCGAGGCCGAGCTCGAGGCCCTGCGCGCCCGCGCCCTGGGCGGGGAAGACTTCGCCGACCTGGTGCGCGAGTTTGCCCAGGGCCCCGAGGGCCACACCGCTCCCGAGCCGCGCCCCTTCGACCCGGCGCGCTGGCCCACGGCCCTGCTCGACGCGCTCTACGCCCTCGATGTGGGCGCCATCAGCCCGCCCCTGGCCGGGCGCGGGCATGTGTGCCTGTTTCAAATCGTGGACGAGGAGCACACCGAGCTCGAGTCCGTCCGCGCCGAGCTCGCGCGCGAGCTCTCGCAGCGCGACGCGGACGCCGCCGAGGCCTCACAGCTGCACGCGCGCCTGCTCGAGGAGGCCAGCGTCGAGGTGCTGCCCGCCCTGTGGTCCGGGTCCGCAGACATGAACGAAGCCGTGCTGCGCATCGACGGCGAGGACGTGCCCCGCCTGAGCCTGGCGCGTCAGCTCGTGCTGCACGAGGGTGCCGCCCAGGCCTCGCGCTTCGCCCAGGAGCAGGTGGTCGCACAGGTCGCAGCCGAGGCGGGCATCGAGTCCGACCCCGACCAGGCGCGGCGCATCGCGCGCTTCGAGGTCGACACCGCGATCGAGCGCTTCCACCACGGCGACGTCGAGCGCTGGCGCCAGACCCTGGCGCGGCGCGGCCGCGACGAGGCCTCGGCCCTGCGCGAGCGCGCCGCCTACGCCCGGGCGGACCTGCTGGTCGACGGCTTGCTCACTCAGCAGCGCGAGGTCGACCCCGAGGACCTGCGCCGGCTGTGGGAACAGCGCACCGGCCCCCAGGGCGCGGTGCTCGAGCTGCGCCAGATCGTGCGCTCCCTGGCCCTCCCCCCGGAGGTGCGCGGGCTGGACCTGGCCGCCCAGCGCCAGGCCCAGGTGGAACGCAACAAGGTGGTGAGCGCCGAGCTCGAGGCCGTGGGCCAGCGCCTGGACGCGGGGGAGGACTTCGCCGCCCTGGCGCGGGAGCTCTCCGAGGACCACGCGAGTGCGAGCGCCGGGGGCGCCCTGCCCGGCGGCCCACACTGGGAGACCCTGCCGGACGTGGTGCGCGCTCGGCTCCTGGCCCTGACCCCCGGGGAGCGCAGCGAGCCCCTCGTGGTCGGCTCGACCCTGCGCATCTACGAGCTCCTGTCGCGGCGCGACATCCCCCTGGCCTCCATCGAGGAGGAGCTGCGCGCCGAGCTCCTCGCCCGCCGCCCCAGCGCCGCCCAGCGCACGACCTTCCTCGCGCGCCTGATGCAGGGCCATACCTGGAAGCTCCACATCCAGGCCCTGCTCGCCGGGGCGCGCTGAAGGCCATGCACGAGCGCAGCTGCGCCGAGCGCCTGCGCGCCGCCGTCGAGGCCGCCCTCCCGCGCCTGCGCTCGATCTCGAGTGCCGAAAGCACCCGCGCCCCGGCCCCCGGCAAGTGGTCGCCACGGGAGCTGCTCGGGCACCTGATCGACTCCGCCTCGAACAACCACCAGCGCTTCGTGCGTGCGACCTTCGCGCCGCACCTCGACTTCCCGGGCTACGACCAGGACGCCTGGGTCGCGGCCCAGGGCTACGCGGCGGCGCCCTGGGAGGAGCTGGTCGACCTCTGGCGTCTCTACAACCTGCACCTGGCACGGGTCATGCAGGCCACCCCCGAGCGAGAGCTCGAGCGCCCGCGGACGCGCCACGCCCTGCAGCGCATCGCC
>JAJFFA010000858.1 GCA_021776885.1 Planctomycetota bacterium | reverse complement strand
GAGCCGGACGGGTGCCCCTGGGATCGCAAGCAGACCGCGGCCAGCATGGCGCCGCACCTGGTGGAGGAGGCCCATGAGCTGGTCGACGCGATCGAGAGCGGCGACCCGCTGCACAGCGCCGAGGAGGCCGGGGACGTCCTGATGAACGTGCTGCTCATCGCGCGCATCGCCAGCGAGGCGGGGCGCTTCGACCTGGCCGACGTGGCGCGCTCCAACGCGGAGAAGCTCGTGCGCCGACACCCGCATGTCTTCGGGGACGTGCACGCCAGCGACGCCGACGCGGCCCTGGCCAGCTGGGAGGCGGTCAAGCAGGAGGAGCGCCAGCAGGCGGGCTCGGATGCGAGTGCCCTGGCCGGCGTCCCCAAGGGGCTGGCCGCCCTGCAACGCGCCGGCCGCGTGTGCGAGAAGGCCGTCGCCGCGGGCTTCCGCTGGGACACCTCCGCGGGGGCCTTCGCCAAGGTGCGCGAGGAGCTGCTCGAGCTGGAGGAGGTCGTGCCGCCCGAGGCCCTGGAGTCCCCGGGCAAGCCCGTCCTGGAACCCGGGGTGCGCGCGCGCATCGAGCACGAGCTGGGGGATCTGCTCCTGGCCAGCGGGTTCTTCGCGCAATACCTGGGCCTCGAGCCCGAAGGACTCCTGCGCAGCGCGACGCGGCGCTTCGAGGGGCGCTTCCGGAGCATGGAACAGGAGCTTGGGGGCGACCTCTCCGGGCGCCCCCTCGACGAGCTGATGGCCGCCTGGCAACGGGCCAAGGACGCCAGTCCCGGCGAAACCCCCGCCCCCGAGCGGGGTTGAGTGCCCCTCGCCACCCTTGAAATGAGCGCCAGGTGATGAACACCAGGTGAAATGAGCACTCAGGCACTGCCCAGCACCATGACCGACCCCAACCAGGCGCCTATCGTGCGCACCCAGGACCTCTACAAGTTCCACGAGCAGGGCAGCGAGCGCTTCGCCGTCCTGCGCGAGGTCAGCCTCGAGGTCGCCCACGGCGAGTTCGTCTGCGTCATGGGCCCCAGTGGCTCCGGCAAGTCGACCCTCCTGCACCTGCTCTCGGGGCTCGACGCTCCCTCGGCCGGCACCGTCGAGCTGGCCGGCCAGCACCTGGCCGACCTGGGCGAGCGCGGACGCACCCTCTTGCGCCGGCGCACCGTCGGCTACGTGGTCCAGTTCTTCAACCTGATGCCGAACCTGTCGGTGCGCGAGAACATCGGCCTGCCCCTGGCCATCGCGGGCAGGCGGCCGGAGAAGGAGCGCGGCAAGGTCGAGCAGCTGGCCGAACGCCTGGGCCTCAGCGCGCGCCTCGACGCCTTCCCGCACCAGCTCTCGGGGGGCGAGATGCAGCGCACCTCCATCGCCCGCGCCCTGATCGGCGAGCAGCCCCTGTTGCTCTGCGACGAGCCGACCGGAAACCTGTCGCAGAAGGCGGGCGGCGAGGTGATGGAGCTCTTGCGCGAGTGCGCCACGGCGGACGGACGCTCCGTGCTGCTCGTGACCCACAACCCGCGGGATGCGGCCTTCGCCGACCGGGTGCACTTCCTGGTCGACGGTGAGCTGGCCAGCGGCGCCCAGCTCGAAGGCCCCGGCCTGGCGGTCGAGGACGTGCACCAGGCCCTGGCCGGGCTCTCCATCTGATGGGTCTGGCCCTGCTCGTCGCGCGTCGCGGCCTGGCCGCGCGGCCCGCACGCACCGTGTTCTCGGTGCTCGGTATCGCCCTGGGCGTGGCCACGGTCGTCGGGGTCGTGACCCTCGACTACAACACGATCCTGGGCTTCTCGGCCCCGCACCGCGCGTCGCGCGGCCCGGACATCGAGCTCTTGCCCGCGCGCGACCCCGGGGCCGGCGGCAAGCTGGACCTGGAGGGCGTCGAGGGCGTCTCGACGGCCAGCGCGTTCTTCCAGAACGACGCGATGCTGCGCAGCTTGAATCCGGCACCCGTCGAGCCGCAGCCCGACTCCGGCGCACGGCGGGCGGGCCCGGCGGGTCTGCGCGTGCGCCTCTTCGCCCTCGAGTCCGCTGCCCTGGGGGAGCTGGGCGTGCACCGCCTGGCCGACGGGCGCGACCTCGACCCGACCCGCGCCAGGCGCGAGACCCTCGTCGGCGCGGCCCTGCTCGACGACCTGGGCCTGGCCATCGGCGACGAGCTCTCGATGTCGCGCCCGCGGCGCACACCGCGCAAGTCCTGCGTCGACGGCGAAGTGCGCGAGGTCGGCGCGCCGATCCAGGACGAGCCGGCGGAGTTCGCCTTCACCATCGTCGGCAGCCTGGCGGACGAGCGCCTGGGTCACCGCTCGCGCGGGCGCGTAGTCCTGGTCGACTACGAGTACGGCCGCGAGCTGTACGAGGGCGTGCACATCCAGCCCTCGTACTGGGCCACGCGCGACGTGTCGGTCGACGTCGAGCGCCTGCGCTCCAGCCTGGCGGACACCTACTCCTTCGAGATGGCCAAGAGCGTCGTGCTGGGCCAGGCGGCCGACGAGCGCGCCTTCCGCACCGGCGTGCGCATGACCGGGCTCTTGGCCCTCGTGCTCGGCCTCTACGTCATCTTCCATACCCTCTCCATGTCGCTCACCGAGCGCTTGACCGAGGTCGCCACCCTGGGCGCCCTGGGCACGACCCGCTTCGGGATCGCGCGGGTGTTCCTGGTCGAGGCGGTCACCCTGGCCGGCACGGGAGCCATCGTCGGCACCCTGGGCGGGATCCTGCTGGCCTGGGGCCTGCTCGAGGCCGGCATCACGACCCTCGGGAGCGGCAAGGACGTCGGGATCTTCGTGATCCCCTGGGCCTCGGTGGCGCCCCTGGCTCTGATCGGCTTCGGCATCGCCCTGATCGGCTCGGTCTACCCCCTCGTGCGCCTGGGTTCGGCCGACGCGCCCCGCGCCCTGCGCGGCGAGGAGGCCCTGGCCAGCTCCGGCGTGGCCCGCGGCTTCCACGTCTTCTTCGCCCTGCTCCTGGCAGTGGTCCTGCCCGGGCTCTACTTCGTCCTGGTGCCGGTCCTGGGCGAGATCTCGGGACCCCTGATGGGCATCCTGCTCGGTGCGGTCGGCTTCCTGGCGCTGGTGGTGGTGGTGCCGCTGTTGATGCCGCGCCTCCTGGCGGGCGCCTGCGCCCTCCTGACCGTCCCCTTCGTCCACTTCTGGCCCCTGTCCGGACGGCTGGCGGCGCGCACCATGGGGCACAGCCCGACGCGCATCGCGGTCAGTGCGTCGGCCATCGCGGTGGTCATCGCGGGCTTCGTGGGGCTGAAGGGCATGACGGCCAGCCTGCGCGGCGAGGTGCGCGTGTGGGCCGAGGAGGCCGCCCAGGACAAGGTCTTCGTCAAGGACCTGGACGACGTGCCCTTCGACGCCCTGGCGGACCACTTGATGGGCTTCCCGGGCGTGATCGGCGTGGAGCAGGGCAGCGTGCGCACCTGGGACGCCTACCTCCTGGTCGGGACCGACCTGGCGCGGCTCGAGGCCTACGGGCCGCTGGCCGAGGAGCCGTCGCTCTTGCGCAAGCTCGAGCGTGGCGAGGGGGCGATCCTGTCGCGGCGACTGGCCCAGGACCTGGGCTACGAGATCGGTGACGCGCTGGTCGTCAAGAAGGCGGACGGCACTCCGCACGAGCTACGGGTGGTCGCGATCAGCGACGCCTACGGCTACTTCCCGCACCCGGACGAGCGCATGTACGTGGTCGTGGGGGACGAGTTCATGCGGCGCGCCTTCTGCCTCGATGTGAACACCACGACCGAGGTGGCCGTACGCCTCGAGCCCGGGGCGGATGAGGGCGTGGTGCAGGCGGGGGTGGTGGACTTCCTCGCCTCGCGCGAGACGCGGGCCCGCGACGCCGCCCCCGTGCGCTTCGAGCCGGGGCGCGCGCTGCTGGCCCACCACGAAGCGGACATCGACCGGGACTTCGTCCTGTTCGACATCTTGATCGGCCTGACCGCCATCCTCGCGGCCATGGGTGTCCTCAATGGACAGCTGCTCGCGGCCCTCGAGCGCAGCAAGGAGATCGGTGTGCTCAAGGCCCTGGGAACCAGTGGGCGGCAGGTGGCCGGAATGGTCCTGCTCGAGTCCCTGGTCATCGGCGGCGTGGGCGGGGCGATCGGTGCGGGCCTGGGAGCGGTGGCGACGCCCTGGGTCGTGCGCGCCATCCAGGAGCTGGCCGGGCTGGCCCTGCCGGCCGTGTCCGCCGGGGCCTGGCTCTTGGTGGCCTGTGTCGGTGCGCCGCTGCTGACGGTGCTGGCTGGCCTCTACCCGATTCG